>CAZPJZ010000241.1:0-4656 GCA_964586995.1 uncultured Pirellulales bacterium
AGGATATTCCGCCCCTTCGTCGCATAGCACCTTGCAAAATCCTCATCTCGAAATGCGGGGTAGATGGTTTTTGCGTTTGGTGTTGGGGCGCGCCTTAGGGTCGTGGCCATCCGTGACCACGGCCCGGAAGCCCTTCTTCCGGCATGGAGGCCGGAAGAAGGGGGTGAGGAATTGATCGCACTATTGTAGATATAACTTGTTATTTTCAAGCAAGTTGTTTATTTACATCCATAATTCACGTAGACACTATATTGTATAAGAAGCTGAAGCGGAGTTGCATTTGGAACCAAGTGCCAACCTGGAAAATAAGCATTCAGTCATAAACAAACTCGGAATGTTTCTCAAGGGGGCACGCGTTGGCGAAGTTATCCGTGCCCGATCCCCACAGGGGCGAGAGATGAAACGCGTTTTACTCTTCTAACAGGCAATCCCCTCTCTATTCAGTTTTCCCATACAAAACGCGTGACAAGGACAATTTAACCGGAGCGAGCACACAGTACAAGCGCAGCCGCCAACGCGCAGTTATGCTAAGTACTTTCCGCGTCTTATTTATGTCTCAATCCGGCAAGTTTCCGCGTCTAAGTTTCTTTGCACTTAACGAGATAATTCGGGTTATTCGTGATCTTGTGAATGATGAGATCAATCAAATCTGGCGAGTACTTGTGTGTTTCGGGGTTTCGGATTTTGTAATAGTATTGATTTGCCTCTTGATTCCGGATTTTCTCCAAAAGAAGAATCCCTTGGAACGAATAGGCGTTCAAACGTTGTCCCTTGTAACCGAGCGCTTCGAGCTTCTGGTTTACTCCACCAATAATCTCCCGAGACCTAAAAGGATGGGTCTTGTTGTGATCCTTGGGAACCTCAATGAGAACAGCAGATTCACCATCGTCAGCAAGAGTGATCGCGAGATCCCCTTCTTTGGCATCCCTGGTCATCACAAACTTGTAGCCGATGGGGATGGCAAACTCCTTTGAGTCGATTGATTTCTCCTCATCTCGTGTTCTGTTCAAGAAATCCCGGACTGCGGCACCTGATCTGCTCCCATACTTTAGCTCGATGATATGGTCATCTATGTCTTTCTCTGTTGTTACGAATGACAGTAGACCTGAAAGCTCACTGTTGTGCGGGTTCGGGTAGTCAAAGTCCTTGAGGCACGACAAATAGTTGAAAACGCTGGCCTGAAATATTCTGGAGAGAGTGTGCTGTATGTCAGGTACGAGTAGGTGTACGGCTTGATCACGGATTTCGTTGAGCTTCTCGATATTCCTACGTATTGGGTGGTTTCGTTTTGGAAACACCTTTTCGACGCTCTTTATGAGTGATATCGTCTTGCCGTCACTTCGGTATAATACCACCTCGCCACTTAGCTGCAGAATCCTTGCTTTTAGAAGCAGTTCCCACGCATTACATAGCAAAATGCAGAATGATTCGACGCGGTATTTCAGTGTTGGGCTATTGTAATTCCCAATTGCAACGTAGAAAGCTTGGAGACTGCGATCCCTCAGAGACGTGAACAAACTCTCGGCTTTTGAGTGAACCCAATGACTTTTCTGGGACATGAAGTACGCAAAATCGCTATATGTCATTGACGCAATGCCATGGACGCGCAACCCTCCTCCTGGGATTTCAAACACATATAAAATCCGCAATCTATTTCGGATATAAGCGCCCAACGTGCCTTCTGTGTACCCGGTTGAGCTAGCCAGACGTTCTAGATTTGTCTCTTCGTTGTTGCGTTCAAGAGAGACCAAAGCGTCATAAGGCTTCGGGTACTTATCTCTTTGTTTGTACTTTGCCATCGTTTTTATTTCTCGTGGCAAGTATATCGCGTAAGGGATGGGGGTGACTGAAAAACGCTAAATGAAGTGTTCCTCTTTGGAGTATTGGGTAGATACCTTCGATCTCCCGCCTGTTCCCTCATAATAATCCATTACACTATACTCAAGACAAATTGTAAACTCCATTTTGGGTTTTTCTCCTTTTCGCGCTAATGAGGGGGATGAATACCCGAAACTCTCCAAGGGGTATATGTAGGGTAAGCTTTATTTCCTTATTTTTCCCTATCTCGGCCTTCTTTACCAAGCTTTCTACGAAGAGCTTTTTCTCGCCTGCTTCAAGATGGGCATACGTGCCGGCAAAATGTGCCAGGTAATGCGTTATTGTTTCCACGTTCAAGTCTTCTGTCTCCGCCTCATTAAACTTATCCTCGATCTCCCATAGTGCCGTTTTGAGAGCCTGCTCCTTCGCGTCGATGTCCTCCGCTTTCTGGTTCAGAAACCTCATGCCCTTCTCCATGGGCCTGTTCTTCAGCACCCACTCAGATAACTCTTCCCTTTCGGTTTCAGTTTCCTTCAACTTTTCGGTGATTTCAGGTCGTGTCGATTGATTCCGTTGCCGATTTTATCCCCACTCCGTATTCGTTCAGTTTCAATACCACCTCGATCAAGTCCTTTAACTTCTTTGAAAGTCTGTCGAGCTTGTACACCAGAATCACATCGAACCGTTTCAGCTTCGCATCAAAGAGCAAATCTCTTAATGCAGGTCTGTCTAGGCTCTTTGCCGTCCTGTAAAAACGGAAACGTAACTTTCAGTTATAAAGACAATGATACTAAAGAGCAGAAGAAGATGACTCTTCCTGTTCTTGAGTTTACTCGTCGCTTCCTGCAGCATGTCCTGCCCAAAGGTGCGCCGCTTATACCGGCTGGACATACGAAACATCAGCTCGAGACGAAATTATTCACTATTCTATTGAATTCTTCAGGTTTTTCATATTGTGGATAATGGCCGCACTTTTCAGATGTATGTACAGACGATCCTACCCCGTCTGGGTGGACACGTCAACGGAAGTCTGACTGGACACTTTCGCCGGCGTACTGGCTGGCAGTGCGTAGAAGTATACTACGATTGTTCCACCACAGAACTTTGTTCTTCCCTTTTTCTTTAAGGGAGCTGAGCATCTTGGAAACAGAATGAATGAGCTCAGTCATTTCTGTATCCAAGATCGTGATCACAATATCGCCTTCAGAGTTCTGCTGAATTGTGCAATTCCTTTTCTCAAAGAGTAGATTTCTCATTGAGTTCAAAGTGTACTTGTTGCCATCCTCCTTGTGCAGATAACGACCACCAAGTTCTTTCAGAAAATACTCATAGGCCATTCGTGCTACCATAACACAGTAAAACTCAAATTCGATCTTTTCCGGATCTTTGCCATATACTTCATCGATATAGTAACTGGCCACCAAGTCCTTTAGGCCATTTTCTATGATCCAACGGTAGCGGTATTTCTTCAGAAGTTCTCGGGCTCCAAGCTCTGTGTTTGTCGTTGCGAAACAACGTACATCTTCTTTTGTCTTCCGATCTCTTAAAATAACGATCATGAGGGGCAGCTTTGTCTTCGGCAATATGACCTTCAGCGTCTTGTATTCATCTTCATTATTGTTTGGCAAGACAAGCCAGTTCTCTTCTTCTTGTAAGGCAGGTTCTATGAGCTTTTTGATCTGTGGGTTTTGTTTTAGGCATACGTATATTTCCCCGTTCTTAAAGATCGTTTCCTTGAAATAGTGAAAATCGGCTTCCTTTGTGTATTCAGAGTCCATGTAGATTTCCTCAATAGCCAAGGGATCCAGTATAGGATAGATGTTTTGCTCACAAAACTGCCGTATGATCTTTGGTGATCTGACTCCGCCTTGATAGTAGGCGATGGTTATGATCACATTTGCAGCTAGATCCCAGGCAACATGCGGTCGGAACCCCGGTACCAGGTCTCCCTTTTTATTGGGCCCCTTGCCAATCCCATCCTCCAAAGCGTTCTTCCCATAGAAGTCCTTGAAATGGAAATCAAAGCCCAGTTTCAGACCCTCTATGATTCCCAGCTGTTTTGCCCGTGCTACCAGATCACACCTCATTTTGTGGAGCCCGTCAAACTTGAACTCGCATGACTCCTCGTAGAATCGGGAAGAAGAGCCAAACAGACCGATCCCACTGGCAAGCGCAACAGAACGATCTTTTGAGTTGCTCAGATGGCTAACCCGGCGATATCCGGCAAGAATACGAAAAACGTTCAACATCGCCAGGTTGGTGATCTCTTTTCCGCGTAGTTTAGGAGGGCCATAGGTCTCAAATGACTGCACAACCCCCAGATCGTTGACAAACGGTGCTAAAATGAATGGACCCGGATCACAGATGTTGTAGGTGTGGGTTTTCATCTTCTTGCAGATAAGCTCAAAATGGCGATTGATCCTGCGTGTTTTCAAGATTATTTGTTCCGAGAGAAGATCGTAGGCTGTCTCGATAGGCTTGAAAGGTTCTTCTTTTTTCGGCTTCGATAGTTCCATGAAACGGTCAAGGGCAACCGGAGGACGCCCCTTATCTTGAAGGCCCCAACGCTTGATAATTCGATTCACCACATATCTTGAACAACGAAGTTTACCTGTATCGACTATTTGCCGTGACGACCATGAGGGATGTTCCAGTTTCTCGAGGAGGATCTTTAGTTGCAGTTCATCAGAGATACTGTCTTTCTTGCCATAAGCATTGGCTGAAATGATCGCCCACGGTCCATACAACCGGTATTCCTTGATCAACCGGTAATAGGTCGTCACCGGAATATTGAGCCGAATACAGGTTTCATACACTCTCGCCTTGCGATTGAAAAAC
>CAZPJZ010000242.1:0-4643 GCA_964586995.1 uncultured Pirellulales bacterium
AGCTATCGCGGGAACAGAAAGCACACGGACTCTTTAAGAAGTTTGATGGCAATCCGATATTAACGCCGGAAGACTGGCCCTACCCAACGAATGCGGTCTTCAATCCAGGCGCAGCCAAGCTCAATGCCGAGACGCTTCTGCTGGTGCGCGTCGAGGACATGCGAGGTTTTTCGCACTTGACGGTTGCCCGCAGTACGGATGGGTTCACCGACTGGCAGGTTGACCCTACCCCAACTCTGGAAGCTGATCAAAGCTCTCGCGAGGAAAGGTGGGGCCTGGAAGACCCTCGTATTGTCTGGCTCGAAGAGCAGAAGCAATTTGCCGTGACGTACGTCTCTTTCAGCGAGGGCGGCCCGGTAGTCTCGCTGGCGATTACCAAGAACTTCAGAACCTTTGCCCGGCTGGGCGCCCTCTTGCCGCCGGAAGACAAAGACGCCTGCCTGTTTCCGTGTAGATTCAACGGACGGTTTGCCCTGATTCACCGGCCCATCGTCCGGGGAGAGGCTCATATTTGGCTCAGTTTTTCGCCTGACCTGAAGCATTGGGGCGACCACCAACTGCTGATCAGAACCAGGGCCGCCTATTGGGACTGCCACAGAGTGGGCTTAGCCTGCCAGCCAATAGAAACGCCCCGGGGCTGGCTGGTGTTCTATCACGGCGTTCGCAGCACCACCGCGGGACAGATATACCGCGTCGGCCTGGCGCTTCTGGACCTGAACGCCCCATGGAAAGTGTTGCGCCGAAGTGATGAATGGGTCTTGGGACCCCGCGCTCATTATGAGCGAGTCGGCGATGTCGGGGGCGTTGTTTTCCCAACGGGCGCCATTGTCCGCAAGGAAACCAATCAGCTTGACCTTTACTACGGCGCTGCTGACTGCGCCGTGGCCGTGGCGACGGCTGATCTGACTGATGTGATCGAGTATATCATGTCCTCGCCGCCGGCGGAGGACTGAAGACCGTGATCTCAGCCGGCTGGACACCGCAGCCTCTGCCCTCCACCGGCCCCAGTCGTCAGTCTTGGCTGCATGTTCAGTTTACCACGCAACTGATGAGTTCTTAAGAGCCGATTGAGAGATGTCCCTCTCTTCCCATGCTTCCCATACTAACACAGCGCTCGTATTTCTTTTTTCCCCATTTATCGAGAAAGTTCGTAAATAAAGCCAGATCCCTAAAACAAAAGAATCTGGCTTCGGAGGAGGGTGATGAAAAGCTTTTTGCTGGCCTGTATTACTTCAGGCTACGCACTCTATACCATTCTTTAGAATAATCGAATAAACAGCAAGGATTTCTTTAGCGAAAAAGGAGAATTTGAAAAAAAACCTACCCTCCTTTCCACGGTAGTCAAGCTCTAAATCCAAAAAATCCTGGTTTTTTTAAGGTGTTCTCACCAAACAGGCTAATTGCAACCTGTAGCCAATTTCTTCTACTGTTGATTAAGAAATTTTGTTCTGATATTCTAACCGAAAACCTGTTATTTCTTGCCGGCCTGGTGTCACACAGAGCGGCTGTCGCTGTGATAGTCGAGCTAACGCGGCCAAGCTGCAGTTGAATGCTGCTTCATCGCCGCCAATTCAATTCGCAGGATGTTCGCCTTTAGCCAGTGCACAGGGCAGTGGTCCTCGCATAGGGTAGGTCTGGCCGCGCTGGATGCTACCCCGACACACAGATGCTGCCACGTCATAGCGGATCCCGTACACAAATACGCACCAGATTAACAGTTGGCGCCATGTATTCCTTGTCTATCTTACCAACATGGAGCTAACGCCGTCCCAATGCAATAGATTGGCAGGCGCCAAAGAGTGCCCAAAGGCGAAGGTGGATGGCGAAGCGATTGCCGGGACGAATCAGTTGGTGCGCGAGGCTATAGTTACCAGTGACGGACGCCGACCAATCACCGCAACGTTTTGATGGCAAAACGCAATCATCCGTGCAGCTATTCAGGAACTGGCAGGCCAAGCTCGGCGAGCACCTTCTTCATGTCCTCCCAGACACGCCTGCGGTTTTCCGGTGTGTAATTTCTCAGAAGATACGCCGTATGGTATGTGGCCATCAGCTTTGTCGGCGGTCTGCCAATGCCGGCGTAGTATTCATGGAATTCGCCGCGCAACTGGCCGATCGACTTGTTGGTATTCAGCAGAGTTCTGGCCGCGTAGGCACCCAGCGCGACAATAACCTCGGGATTGATAACCTCGATCTGTCTCTGGATATACGGCAGGCAACTGATTATCTCATCGGGCCGGGGCTCACGATTCTCCGGGGGACGACATTTAAGAACATTGCCGATAAAGACATCGCTTCGTTTCAGTCCGCAAGCCGTGATTATCTTATCCAGCAGTTGCCCGGCTCGTCCAACAAAAGGTCGGCCCTGAGCATCTTCATCGGCTCCGGGGGCTTCGCCGACGAACATTATCCGCGCGTTGGCGTTACCCTCACCGGGCACGGCATGGGTGCGAACCGACCCCAAGCCGCATTTACGACATACATTCACTTCTTCGGCGATTTTTTCAAGCTCCAGCCGGGCATGGGTGCTTGATTCTTCGGTGTCTGATCCGACCGACATAGTTGGCTTGCCCCTAACGACAAAACCGCCGCTGAAGAATTCATCCATCTCCAGGTGCTGCGCAATTATCTTATCAATGTCCACGTCCTTCTCCATCGCCAAGAATTGTAAACAGCATCTGAGATTCAGGCAACCACAAAGGTTCTGGGCAATATAAGCCCCTTTGTGTTTCATGACCCTGGCCCTTATGTGAAGAAGCAGACCAGCTTCTGAGATACCACGTCCGACATAATGCGTAGATTCCGTTGGCCGATTTCACAGACCTTGACCACGTCGGAATACTTCTGACTTTCGGGCACCAAATCAGCCACCCGATTTGGCATATCCGAAAACAGGTCCGTATTGAAGATGACTCCTGTCTTGCGGGGAAAAATGGCGACATAGAAGATATCGGCCTCGACCAGGTCCTGAAAAAAATGTGTCCCGAAGGAAAGCTCGGGCATCAAGTTTCCACCCTCGTATGCGATCTCCACCAGTACGGTTATCTGATTGATCTCATGGAAGCCGACCGGAATGCCTAAACTGGGGGTGGTTGTACCCCACCTGCCCGGCCCTAACAACATAGTCGGCGCTTCTTCTCTATTGGCTATCTGCCTGTTTAGTTTGCCAACAAGTCTGGCTATATCATACTTTTGCGATAGGGGCAATTGAATGTAGCTTTGCGGATCAACGTAGATGATCTTCCTTAGATTTTGAGCGATGCTGCCGCCCATAAAATACTGCTCGCACTGCAACAAGACTTTTTGAGGGTCGATATCTGCCGGGATTTGCACCCGCGCCTGGCGACCTTTCGTTTGTAGCGGCCTGCATTGCAGCAAGTTAATAACCAGCTCTTGGTCCTTTGTGAAGTTGACCGTGAACTCGATGTCAACGGGATATTCGTAACGGCCTTCCAAAGTCTTTAGCAGCTTCTGCATGACTTGCGTGAACGGGGTATTGACCAGGAGCTTTTCGAACGTGAGCAGCCAGTACTCTTGGTTTTGGCCCAGCTCCTTTGCCCTTCTGGTCAGCTCCGCGTCTCTGACAGCAACCATATCCAGCTTGATGTCAAGCCCCTGGTTAAGCAACTTTTGCAGGGGAATCGTCCTTAGCGCATTTTCTGTAGTATCGAGCAGGTCAACCTGGTTTTGCGAGTACTTCCTGATGTCGTCCATTCCGGTCAAAGGCCTGGTCAAAGGTGCATCCAGAGCAACGATTCTGGGATAGTCATCCTCAACTCGGTTGACCGCTCTGGTGCCCAGACCGAGCACCAGCCGCAGCATACCGGCTTTGGGATCAAGCTGGGGATTCCAGACGAACGTGTTATGAGAAACTCCGACTCCGGCCAGGTCCGGCAAAAAATAGCTGTTACGATGCGAGCCGGAAACACGCTGGATAAGCAAGGCCATCTGTTCATCCTGCTGGTCCAGCCCTCTCTGAAGCCGATACGTCAGAGCCCCTTCGTTCATAGTGCTTGCATACACTCTTCTTACGGCATCCTCAAATTGAGCATAACGTTGTTCAGGGCTTCCCTGGTTGACGCAGAAGAGGCTCTCGTACTTGCCGGCAAAGGCGTTTCCAAAGGCATCCTCGAGCAAGCTGCTGGAGCGAACGATAATGGGTGACTGGCCGAAATATTCTATCATTTCCTGAAATTGCTCGCGAATCTGGTCCGGGAACTTTCCATGGAGCAGTCTTTCCTTCAATTCGCCGGCGACTTTGAAATACCCTTGCTTGGTCTTTTGCTCCATGCGCAGCTTCCAGCAGCCGTTCTCAACAATGTACGTATAGAAGACATCCGAGCCTACATAGAAGGAGTCGTGAGGTTCCAGGTACTGTTTCAAATTAACCGATTCATCGGTCGAGATGATCTTGTTGGCAAGCAGCATGCCCACGGCCTTGCCGCCGATGAACCCTGTTCCAATCAGTCTTTTTTTGACGCTGATGAGGTCTTCGAGCGTGAAGTGTCTTTTGGCCAGCGATAGAATTTTTTGCTCGCGACCTATCATTATTTTGCACAGCCGGTCGATAGTCAGCCTCTTATCCTGCTCAGAGGCGGTTGCTATTTGCGAAAGCTCTTCTGCCCGCAGGAACAGACGGTCCC
>CAZPJZ010000243.1:0-4630 GCA_964586995.1 uncultured Pirellulales bacterium
TGCTGACGGAATGGTTCGCCCGCAGGTAGCGCTGCGCCGCTCGCGCGAGCTGCCTTGCAAATTCGGGTCTATCCAACAAGCGCTGCAACGTACTGCGGATGCTCAGCTCATCTCTGGGATCAAACACAACGGCTGTGCGGTCCTCCATGATCAAGTCGTCAACACCGCCTTTGCAGGCAGCCACGGCCGAACCGACGCTCATCGCCTCCAGCAAGAACGGATTGAAGGTAACACTCGGGCGGGGCTGAACAAAGATGTCGCAGCCGGCAAGAACGGCACGCCAGGGCCGCAACATCGGCACTATCGTGACAGTCTGCGACAGATCGAGGGCAGCGAGCAATTTGCGTAGATGTCTCTCGGCTCGACCAGCTCCCATGATAGCTAAAGTGAATTCATAGCCGCCAATGCCAAGATGCCTGACGGCGCTGCATAAGTTCTCAAAGTCGCCCAGGTCGTCCAGCGGACAGGCTGTAACCATGCTGACCAGACGCGAAGGCTCAGACAAGCACCTGCTTTCCTGCTCGACGAAGGTGCCCATGTTTATCTTTCTGATCCGCTCGGCCAGGCGGGGATAAGCGCCGGCAAAATCATCAGCAACAGTGGTCGCAGGCACGATAATTGCCGCGCAATGTCTCAACGAGACAGACGCGCGTATCCCCGCCGTTCGCAGGGAATTGACCGCCAGCACGTAAGGCAAACCTAACTGCTGCGCTACGTGCCTGGCCAGGCCCGCCTGGCGCTCGCACAAACAGTGCAATACGGTAGGTTTAAAGCCTGAAAGCTCCTGGATAAGCCGCCGTCTGTTCGGGCGCCCCATAAATGGCAGTCTGATGGCGGGGTAACTAATGACTTCGACCGGACCGGATATGATGGACTGAACATCGCAGTCCGGAGGACAGATCAGAGCCGCGGGAATCGACTCATCCGCCAAGCCCACCAGCAGGTGCTCCAGAAAGGTCGGATATTCGAGGACGGTCTGTCTGGAAGCAATCAGAGCCGGCCGAACGACCCCATCGGCTGGACTTTGTAGTACCGGCTCTTTTTGTTGCTTCGTCATATTGAGTAAATTATATCACGGCAAAGGCCGTTGGCCAGCCATCAGAGAGAACGAAACTCAAACATGGCTTTAGGTCTGATTACCCTGGCAGAGCCCGCAGCGTGTCGGGGTCCTGGGCCGACCTGATCAGACAGGATTTCGCCTTGCCAGGACTCGACAAGCCTGTATACTGTTTTGCAGGGCCGATTTTCGCGCAGAGAAGCGGCCATTCTACGAAGCGGCGCTGCCAGCCAGAAGGTACCGGTGGGGGCAAAAGACGATGGGAAGATTATTCGTCATTGCAAACAGGTTGCCGTTCAGCATAGGCAAGAAAGAGGACGAATTCAGCTTTCGCCCCAGTCCGGGCGGGCTTGCTACGGGTCTGTCATCGCTGCCCGAATCTTTTCAGCGCTTTTGGATAGGATGGCCAGGAATAACCAGTGAAAAGTTGACGGCCCGGGGCAAAGATCGAATCAGAGAAAAACTATCTGGCGAAAATTGCCGGCCCGTTTTTCTCTCGCAGAAACAAATGGAGGGCTATTATCTGGGATTCTGCAATAAGACGATCTGGCCTCTTTTCCATTACTTTCCATTTCGCACCATATACGAACAGCGTTTTTGGAAGACATACAAGCAGGTTAATCAGACGTTTTGCGATGAAGTGGCAAAGGTCGTCGAGCCCGGAGATTATGTTTGGGTGCACGATTATCAGTTGATGCTGCTGCCACAGCTTCTCCGGGAGAAGCTGCCGGAGCTGGAAATCGGCTTTTTCCTGCACATCCCATGGCCGTCATTCGAGTTGTTTCGGCTTTTACCCTGGCGGGAAGAAATCCTAAACGGTTTGCTGGGAGCCGATCTGATAGGGTTCCACACATACGACTATGTCCGGCACTTCCTCAGCGGCGCGTGCAGATTAGCGGGCCTCGAACACACACTGGGTGAACTCACGGTCGGCAGGCGGGTTGTCAAGGTCGATGCGTTTCCGATGGGGATCAATTACGAAAAATATTCCCAGGCCGGCACCGAACCGCCCGTCACAAAAGAGGTGCAGAGAATCCGTCAGAAAGTGGGAAAGCTTCAAATTATCGTATCCATAGACCGGCTGGATTATACCAAGGGCATCATCCAGAGACTGGAGGCCTTCGATTTATTCTTGTCAGAAAATCCGGAATATAAAGAAAAAGTCACCCTGATTATGGTCGCTGTGCCGTCCCGCACCGGAGTTGAGGATTACCGCATACTCAGAAATGGGCTGGAGCAACTTGTGGGAAGAGTCAACGGCGAGCATGGTACGATCGGCTGGCTGCCCGTGTGGTATCTTTACCGATTTTTGACGTTTCAAAAGCTCACGGCCCTCTATAACGTTGCCGATGTCGCCTTGGTGACTCCGTTAAGGGACGGAATGAACTTGATCGCCAAAGAGTTTGTCGCCTCCAAAAGCGACGGCAAAGGCGTGCTGATTGTCAGCGAGATGACCGGGGCCGCCAGCGAGCTGGGAGAAGCCCTTATCGTGAACTCAAATAACAAAGCCGAGATCGTGGCGGCCATAAAACACGCGCTGGAGATGCCGATAGACGAACAGGTCAAGCGAAATAGGGTGATGCAAGACAGGCTCCGCCGCTACGATGTTTGCCGCTGGAGCAGTGATTTTCTGAACGCCTTGGCGGGCATCAAAAAGACCCAACAGCAGCTCTCTGTCCGCAAACTTTCGCAAGCAGCGAAGCAGAAACTTATCAACGATTACGCCGGGAGCCGTAAGAGATTGTTCTTGCTGGACTACGACGGCACCCTTGTAGGCTTTCGGGGCAAACCGGCAGAGGCGGGACCGGATGAAGAAATTACGGACCTGCTCCAAAGTCTCTCGAACAATCGGAAGAACAACGTGGTAATTATCAGTGGGCGGGACAGAGCGACTTTGGATGATTGGTTCGCCCGTCTCAATGTCGAATTAGTAGCTGAGCACGGAGCATGGATTAAACGAAAAGGCAAGGATTGGCAGTGCACGGAGACCTCCAGCGATAGTTGGAAAGCGTCCGTGCGGCCTATCCTCGAGATATACTCTGACCGAACACCGGGCTCCTCAGTAGAAGAAAAGGATTTCTCTCTCGTTTGGCACTACCGTAGGGCGGATCCTGAGCTTGCTTACGTCCGCAGGCAAGAGCTGCGCCAAGCACTGCTGAATCTAACGGCAAACCTGGACGTGGGAGTCTTTGAAGGCAGCAAGATACTTGAAATAAGAAAACTCGCAGTCAATAAGGGCAGAGCTGCCCAGCCTTGGCTTGAAAAAGGAAACTGGGGTTTTTTGCTGGCGGCGGGCGACGATTATACCGATGAAGAATTGTTCGCTGTCTTGCCGGATAAGGCGTATTCCATAAAAGTGGGCGTACATGTTTCAAAAGCTCGATTCAGCGTCGACACCGTCGAAGAAATCAGGTCTCTACTGAGTAAACTGGCAGGAGCCAAAAATGCTAAGCCTTGAAGATTTTCGGACGATCGTGCCGGATGAAACGTTGGCTGATATCCATGCTCGAGCGCGCCATCTCTACGGTAAGCACATCGTTCACATCAACTCCACCTATCAGGGCGGCGGGGTCGCCGAGATCCTGTATTCTCTGGTACTGCTGATGAACGACATGGGAATAGATACGGGCTGGAGAATCCTGCACGGAAGCCCCGATTTCTTCAATGTAACCAAGAAGTTCCACAATGCGCTTCAGGGGGCAGACTTAAATCTATCCGAGCGGAAAAAGCAGCTCTACCTGAGGGTCAACGAGCATTTTGCCAGGTTTACCCATATCGACCACGATTGTGTAATCGTACACGACCCTCAGCCGCTGGCGCTGATCAAGTTCTACAGAAAACGCCAGCCCTGGATATGGCGCTGCCACATAGACCTGACCGACCCGGATGAGCAGTTGTGGGATTTTTTGAAAGGCTTTGTGCTCAAATATGACCAGGTCGTTATCTCCAGCGAGAAGTACATAAAAGAAGATCTGCCCATAGATCAAAGGATCATGTCTCCGGCCATAAATCCCCTTAGTCTGAAGAACATGGACCTGGATACCAAAACCATACTCAAGTACGTGGCCAAGGCTGGTATTCAAAACAACAAGCCGGTGATTACGCAGGTCTCCAGGCTGGACCCATGGAAGGACCCCGAAGGCGTCCTGGAGGTTTTCAAGCGAGTCAGGCAGCAACTCGATTGCAGATTGGTCTTCTGCTATAATCTGGCCGCTGACGACCCCGAGGGGATGCAGATATACACCAAAATATATCGAAAAGCCAAGAGGTTCGTCGATGCCGGAGACGTCCTGTTCGTTGTCGGCAACAACGACATTCTGGTCAACTCCATCCAGAGGTTCTCCAGCGTGATTTTGCAGAAATCCATTAAGGAAGGTTTCTGCCTTTCCGTTACAGAGGCCCTGTGGAAAGCAAAGCCCGTCGTGGCTTCCAACGTGGGAGGGCTGCCCTTGCAAATCGAGGACGGAAGGAACGGCTTTCTGCTTGATCCGCAGGACGTGGATGGATTCGCCGAGAGAATCGTCTACATACTGGAGCACCCCGACGAGGCTAAGAGCCTCGGCGAAAAAGCAA
>CAZPJZ010000244.1:0-4624 GCA_964586995.1 uncultured Pirellulales bacterium
CCCATACAGCCCCGCTTTGCTCCGAACACAACTTAGATTACTGGCTTCGGGCCTATTGCCGGCAGACTCCCGGTACTACGTTCCTATATACTATACCTACAGAATTGGCGAGGGCGGGACGGGAAATCGCCCCTTTCGTGTAATGCTAAGAAATGGCGGCCTATAAGGCAAGCACTTTTCTGTCATGGATTATGTCCCTTTTTAGTGGTCATTTATGGGCCGATGTACAGTGGGCAGTCCGAAAATCTTATCGGTTTTTGGGTATTTTTGCAATATTTTGGCGTCCAAACCCGTCTAATATAAAAACAGCGCACAGTGACCGCATGGGTTTTCTCACATGCCAATACCTGGAGGGGTTCTGGAGAGGCCCATCGTGTAGATTGGCTGGGGGCTTAAAGGGTACGGGTCATGCAAGAATATTACGCCGGATTTTGCGGTGCGACCGGCAAACCAGTTAGGCGGCGATTTCCTGCCCTTTCAGGATTCTGCTATCGCAACGGCTACACGTTTCAAGCCACCGACCTGGGAAGCCGGGGCGTAAAGTTAGAACTGTTTCACGAGCATGAGGCGGGAGGAGCAATCATATTGCCGCCCAAAGAGGTCGGACAGTGCGGCAGATGGCTGCTGCAAACCCTCGGACAAGATCGTCATGGTTTGCCGGAAGAGTTGCGGGAAATCCTAAAAAGACTCAGCAGTCAACGAGAAGCCAGCCGAGTTCTCAGGCGGGGGGACAAGAAGAAGATCAAGGACGCCCTGAGGGTTCTGAGAAGCTGATAAATTTCCGATAAAGACGAGCTGTCTTTCACCCAATTCAAGGGGACTGCTCCCGATCATCTTCGGCTGAGCTCTGTAGTACTATATAACAATTGAATTTGGATGTTGTCATTCCCGCGAAAGCGGGAATCCAGGCTGTCACACCTGTCTTTGGATACCTGCTCCCCCGCTTCTGCAGGGACAAGTTTACCCCTGCGAAAGCAGGGGCAGGTATGACAATATTGGATACATATAAACTCAAATGTTACGAGGTGGTAGCCTGGGGGGACCAACATCCAGCGCAAATTCTTGCTGCCGCAGATTGCTTGCCCCGGTCAAGGCCAGGCAAAAGCCCTTCTGCCACCTGGCCGAATCCGGGGTGTGGCCGACTCCCCCATGTATCGGAACC
This sequence comes from uncultured Pirellulales bacterium, assembly GCA_964586995.1. Classification (GTDB taxonomy): domain Bacteria; phylum Planctomycetota; class Phycisphaerae; order Sedimentisphaerales; family Anaerobacaceae; genus JAFNGF01. The sequence continues at coordinate 1,163 of CAZPJZ010000244.1, forward strand.
AAGTAAAATTCTCCGCATCTTGGTATCAATACTAAAGCCGGCCCAAGAATGGACCGAATGAATTTATATCAGGTCCGTGATTTCTCAGTTATGGGGCGTTGGATTAAGAGAGGTTAGACAATGAATTACTTCGAACAAGTAAAAAAATGGGTGTGTGAGATTATTGAAATCTCGCTGCTGTTGGCTGCCCTGGGCGTGGTGGTGCAAATCCTTTTTGGAGAGGCAGTTCCCTTTTTCGGGAAAATAGCTACCAATCTAACCGGATTGCTCACCACTCTGGGCGAGAATGGGCTTGTTGGCTTGATTGCCACGGTCATTATCGTCTCCGTGTTTTATAGGACGATGCAATGGCCGATTGGTGATAAGAGCGAGCAGGCACTGCCCGAGAACAAGGGCTCGTGGACAAAAGGCAAACGAGCCGGAAAGAGCAGATAATATCGGGCTTTGGCGGCGAGATTCGCTTATCGTCCGAAGTAGCTCAGGATATCCGTAATCTGCGGACCCGACGGTATTACGGGACGCCGGGGCCTTGAGAAAGTCCGACCAAATGTGAGGGAGACTTACGGGGGACTTGCTTCTGATAGGGTCCGTCCAAAGAACAGACGGTCCGGGGAGCTACCCCTGCATTCGTTTGTTTCCTTAGCGGGCAAGACCACAAATATATCCGGTGTTCCTCGTGGTCTTCTCTTGATGTGAGCCTGACGACCTTGTCCGGCTCAACTCCTTCCATTCCGAAGTTATGCGAGACAATCCTGGAGCCGGGCTTGAGCTTTTCCAACTGCGGGATGAGCCGGGTATTCAGACTCGGAAGCAGATAAAGGGTGATCACGTCGGCCTTGCTCAAGTCCAGCGTAAAAATGTCGCGCTGCTCAATTCTGACCAGATGCCCAACCTTGCTCTTGCGCACATTATCTAGCGCCTCTTTCACCCGCTGGGGGTCAATGTCGTAGCCTATAGCGCGGCAGCCGTACCTCTCTGCAGCGGTGATAGCTATACGGCCGTCCCCACAGCCCAGGTCGTAGACCACATCGTCCTTTTTGACTTCGGCCAACTGCAGCATTTTCTCGACCACGTCCAAGGGTGTGGAAACAAATGCCACGTCAACGGCACTGTAACTTCTTCCCTGCACGGTTATCTGCGGCGCTTTCGGCAGGGCCAGTAGACCTTCCAACTCCGCAGGCAGCTTCATGAGCTGCCGATTTGGAGTCTTCACCGACAACCGGATTACGACCTTGTACGGAATAGTTGAGCCGGGCTCGGCGAGTAAGGCCTTCAACACGCGCGCATAGATAACCTTGTCTGTCAGCGTTACCACTTGCTTTGCGTTTGGCGGCACTGCGGCCGCACCCAGAGAAGTGGCTGACAGAAACGTGTTGCCGCCTCTGGTTAGGCTGTAGTGCAGACTCACCAGCGGCAAGGATGCAGCGTAGGGATTATCAACCTCAACGTCGAATAGCACGGTCACGTAGTCCAGCTCGGCGTCCTGGAACCTAAGCCCTACCATCCGTGCCGTAGGTTTGCCTGCTGGCTGGACCGGTGGCGTTGTTTCACAGCACGCAGAAAGAATTGCTGCCAGAGCAAAGGTACAAATCAAAGGCCGCATAACAGTCATCGTTTCTGCACCTGCTAATGTGGCTCAGCGTCTGACGGTGCGCGTCAGCGCCGCTGATAATGATATTCTGCCGTAGTTCGGAAGACAACAGACATTTTAATCGCCGAGAAAGTGCATTCTATTCAGGGCAGATTTCGGGTATCCTGAAAGGCAGTCGGGCACCGGCGCAGGCTGGTGCTGGGCTGGTTTGATTTCGGAAGGTGCAGATTGGCTAATCGTTCTGCGTAGACTCGTATCATGGGAGCAAATATGAAACCACATCGTATGTCTCGTCGTTGCTTTATGAAGTCGCTTGGCCTGGCCGCCGCTGCGGTGATGGTTCCAATTAGGCTCAGGGCGGCGGATGCCAAACGCCCCAACATCGTGGTCATCTATGCCGACGATCTCGGTTATGGCGACGTCAGTTGCTACGGCGCAACGAAAATCAAGACGCCGAACATCGACGCGCTGGCGTCGCAGGGATTGCGGTTCACCAATGCCCATTCGCCCTCGGCCACCTGTACGCCGTCGCGATATGCCATGCTGACCGGCGAGTATGCCTGGCGCAAAAAAGGCACCGGCGTCCTGCCTGGCGATGCCAGGATGATAATCCAGCCAGGCCGTACCACCTTGCCGGTGCTCATGCAAAGAGCCGGCTACACCACGGGGGTTGTGGGTAAGTGGCATCTTGGACTCGGTGATGGCAACCTCGATTGGAACGGCCAGATCGCGCCCGGCCCACTTGACATTGGCTTCGACTACTGTTTCCTGATTCCTGCCACCGGAGACCGTGTGCCGTGCGTGTACGTGGAGAACCGCCGGGTCGTCGGGCTGGATCCAAAGGACCCCATCCAGGTCAGCTTTAGCAAGCCGGTGGGCAACGAGCCGACGGGCAAAGATCATCCGGAGCTGCTCAAAATGCACCCCAGCCACGGGCACAACCAGACCATCGTCAACGGCATCAGCCGTATCGGCTACATGAGCGGCGGGAAAGCAGCACGCTGGGTGGATGAAGACATGGCCGATACGATCACCGCCAAGGCCAAGTATTTCATCGAGAAACATAAGGATGGGCCGTTCTTCCTGTACTTCTCCACGCACGATATTCATGTGCCGCGCGTGCCGCATCCTCGGTTCGTCGGCAAGAGCGGCCTCGGCCCTCGCGGCGATGCTATCTTGCAGCTTGACTGGTGTGCCGGTGAGATTCTCAAGACGCTGGATCGCTTGAACCTCACTGAGAACACCCTGGTGATTTTTACCAGTGACAACGGACCCGTGGTGGATGACGGCTACAAGGACGAGGCGGTGGAGAAACTGAGCGGGCATAAGCCGGCTGGGCCGTTACGCGGCGGCAAGTACAGTGCATTCGATGGCGGTACGCGCGTGCCGTTCATTGTGCGATGGCCGAGGCGCGTGAGAGCAGGCGTGTCTGATGCGCTCGTTTGTCAGATCGATTTTATGGCGTCCCTGGCCGCGCTAGCCGGCCAGAAACTTGCCTTTGATGACGCACCGGACAGCTTCAACGTCCTTGCGGCATTGCTTGGCCAGAGCCCGGCCGGCCGCGACCATTTGGTCGAGCACGCCGGCGTCCTTTCCTTGATCAAAGGAGACTGGAAGTACATTGAGCCGGGCAAGGGGCCGAAGCTCAACCGCAACGTCAACATAGAACTTGGCAATGACCCTCAGCCGCAGCTCTACAATCTAAAGGATGATCTCGGCGAAAAACACAACGTCGCGGCAGAGCATCCGGAGCTTGTCAAGGAGCTGGCCGCTTTACTTAGGAAGATCAGAGATGATGGACGCACGCGGCCATAAGGGCAAGCGTTCGGTAGAAGGAAAGGAGGTTACTGGATATGCTATTGCGGTGCTTA
>CAZPJZ010000245.1:0-4614 GCA_964586995.1 uncultured Pirellulales bacterium
GACGTGGCACTGAGCGCACACTAACGAACGCATTTCCTGGTGCGTCGCAGTCTCGCTATCTCTGCCCATGGCAGCAAGAGCTTCTTTCAATGCCGGGCGGGTGATTTTCAGATTCATTGTCTTGGGGTCGTGACAGTCCAGACAGCCGATAGAATGAGTGACTTCCTGCTTTAGTTCATGGAAGTTGGCGGCGTAAAACTGCCCGACACCCATCTGGTGCATCAGTCGCGGCACGTCCGCACTCTTGCACGTCCAGCAAGTGGCGGCATTGAAGGGCTTTTTAATGCGTCTGGTGGCAGCGACGTCCTCAAGCGCGTAATAATGCCCACGCGCCTGCAGATACTGTTTGTCGAATCCCGATCCTGCATAGAGAATCACCCGGTATGGGTCTTCGTCAAGATAGTCCCTGGGAAAGGCTCCGCCAAATTTCGTCTTTGTATCCGTCATTGCGGTCTTGCGGAAAGAATCGTATTGGCGCGGGTAGTTTTGGCCCCATACGGCGTTGTCGGCCTCCCAGTCAGCGACGGGCCTCAGCGCCAGAGCCGGCCGTTGAGCTTCCCACCGGCGCTCCATAATGGAGACGGCCAGCAACCCCAGCAGAACCGTAATCATGGCGGCAAGGGCAACGATGACAGCACCCATCAAGACGACCACTTTAGCTTTCGAAAATCCGCTCACGGCTCAATCCCTTTCCTTATCCATCTCAGCCCGGCCGCAGGAAGGCGTGGCCGCAGCACTTCAGGTGAAGACGAGAGGCCCCGCACGGAGCCGTGAATGTTATTGTGACAGGCCCAGCATTTACGCTCGGACGAAGCAGCCAAGCGAATCATTGCAAGCTGGCTGCTGTGGCATCGCACGCAATTGGTTTGCACGATGGGCACGGCTCGCTCGGACAGGGCAAGGACTTGCGGCTCTTTCCGCAACGTAAATACGTAAGAATGCTTGAGGCCGTCAGTAGCTTTGTAAGCGAGCTTAGCCACAATGTTCTGATGCGGAACATGGCAGTCGGTGCAAACGGTGACGCGCCCGTGGCTGCCTCGCTGCCAGGTCGCATAGGCATCGGCCATTACGTGGCAGTTTATACACGCCGCCGGATCGTCAAAAAGATATGATGAAGCATTGGCGATCCGTACCACTACCGCGGTCATGCCGATCGCAATACCCACTAAAACGCACAGAAAGAATCGCCATTTATTTGCCAAAGCACAAAGCAATAGTGTTCATCCTGTCTGTCGAGACAACTGCACCTGCACATTTAGCCCGTGCCGGCACGGCGACGGACTGCACAGTAAAACTGCGGGAGCTAAACCGAGACGGCATCGGCAATTTTGCGGCCCAGATTTGCACAGTTGGCAAGGTCCTCAGCCGATGGCTGCCACTTGGCAAGGACGCCTTCGGCCACAACGGGTATTCCGCACTTGCCGAAATGCTCCTCAATTATTTTGACACACTCCCCGCTCCAGCCGTAGCTGCCGAAGGCCGCGCCAATTTTATTCTGAAACCTCAGCCCTTTCAAATCCTCAAGTATCGGCGTGATCGTGGGTAAAAGGCCCCTGTTCAGGGTCGGCGAGCCGATGATAATAGCCTTTGCCTGAAAAATCTCAGTTATGACATCGTTGCGGTCGGCCAAAGCCATGTGAAAAAGCTTGTGCTCCACACCTTCGGCGGCCAGGCCATCGGCAATTGCCTCAGCCATTCGCCGCGTAGCCTGCCACATCGTATCGTATAGAACTACCGCCTTTTTTTGCGGTTTTTGTGCCGCCCACTCCTGGTATTTTTCCACTATCTGTATCGGGTCTTTTCGCCATATTACGCCGTGGCTGGGAGCAATAATATCAACGGGCAGATTCAAGGACAGGACTTCGTCAATTTTTTTTGCCACCAACTTACTGAACGGCGTGAGGATGTTGGCGTAATACTTCATCGCTTCTTCATACAACTCTTGCTGGTTGACCTGGTCATTGAAGCGAAAAGCGGTTGCGTAATGCTGGCCAAAGGCATCGTTGGGCATAAGAATGTTTTGCCCGGTCAGGTAAGTAAACATGCTGTCCGGCCAATGAAGCATCGGCGCTTCGACAAAAACAAGTTCGTTCTTGCCCAGGCTGACTTTATCGGCGGTTTGTACTGCTTTGAACTCCCACGGTTGATGATAATGCCCTTCGATACTCTCGGCGCCACGCTTGGACACAATCAGTGTCGCATTCTTGGCCAGCCGCATCACTTCAGGCAAACTGCCCGAATGATCGGGCTCAGCGTGGTTGGCAACTACAAAATCAATCTTGCCCGGGTCTATAAGCTCGCGCACGTTCCGGACAAACTCGTTCTGAAACGGTGCCCAGACCGTATCCACCAGAGCCGTCCTCTCGTCGATGATCAGGTATGAGTTGTAGGTTGTTCCCCGGTGCGTTGATAGCTCATGTCCGTGAAAATGATGAATGCCCCAATCAACGACGCCGACCCAATAAACGCCCTTTTTAAGTTCTACCACCATAGTATACTTTCCTCAATATTGTGTCGTCACGGTATATTTATCTGGCCGGTTTGGCAGACTGTAATCTGCCTTTCAAGCCCTTTGCCGGATAAAAAGCGATACTCGTTTTGTCCGTTCAGCACCACGCCATCGCCTGCCGCTACTATTTCAATATCTTGTTCGGGATTGCGTTGCCGGATTACATTCGCCAGCAGCAAGGCCTTTTCGATGCCGTCGCCGCGGCCGTAGTTCACTACCTCATCGGGTTGCGCAAGGCGCTTGCCGGTATAGATGGATTCATTCTCCATACCACTAAGCCACTCATGCACCTGCTCCACAGACATGTCGCGCGCCTTTTCTATTGACACAGGATTTCTTTCCACCGCCGCCTTGACAAAAGGAGTCCAATCGCACGTTTCCATGTCACGATAGACGTAAAATGCCAGGTCCGCAGTCGAGTGCTGCCGGCGAAGCCTCTGCAAATAGTCAATTATGTGCTCTCTATCCATGTCCACCGAGATTTCGATTGGAACGGTGGGTACGAAGTTTTTGTCCGCCGTTGGCAGCTTCGCCTCGGCGTGCACAAAGTCCGCCAATTCACTAACAAACTTTTGTGCATCGGCAATAGTAGGCTCGATAAACCTTTCCAGCGCAGCTCTACCCGCAGGCTTTCTCAGGTCGATCTTTTCTTTTGCTATGAATCTGTCAAGCTCATCGCAGCGGATTCTGCCGGGAAGCTCATAGGGAACAAAGTCCTCATCCAAGACTTCCGCCAGCAGCTTCTCGTGTGTGGCGTCGGCTATTTTGTAATCGCTGCCGTGCTCGTAGTGGAACAGGGTCTCGGCCTTGAGAAACTGTGCCTGCCCGTGGCAGTCTCGGCAGAGCTGAAAGTATTTCTGGTAGTCCGAGCGGCCGCGCAGAAAACTCGCAAAGACATTAAGCGACAAATCCGTAGTAAGATACGAGGCGAGCTTTCCAGCGAACTTGCGATAAAGCTGTTCATTCATTGTGGCTTCATGGTAAAAGCAGTGCACGTAGCCGGTCGAATGGGCCACGATGGTGACGTTTTCGTTGCGCAGCGCGCGCTGAGCTTTGTTGGAAATCTCCGTGCCGTTGAACCACATGGTCTTCGTGACGAGCCTGCGGTTGTTGGTCAACATCCCATCCTGTATATCAACAAAATTCTGTGAGTGCAGAGGCGTCAGAATCATATAAATATCTTCCAAGGGCACCTGGCATACGATGAAGATTGCCGCCGCGTATAAAGCGGCCAGCGAAACACACTCGCCCGCCCGTTTCGTGTAACCCTTTTTGAACCGGAACGCGTCCATCGCCTCGACCGTCTCGGTCTTCCAGTACGGGATGATGTCACTATCGTATTTGTCCAGGCCGAAGTGCTTGCGGATGTCCACGTCGAAGTAATATTTGTCGCCCTCATAGCCAAAGAGCCCGTTGCTCCTGGCAATATCCTGCGGCGAGATGAACTTCTCGAAGCGCTTCAGCTCTCTGGCTTTGCTGGTTAGTCCCCACGTTTCCAAATCAAGATTGAACTCGTATTCATCCATTATGAACTGCTTGAGCCGCATCAATTTTCGATAGCTGCTCTTGCCTTGAAGCTTCTTGAAGCAATCCAGCTCGCGCCATTGCCAGATAATCGGGCTCATGATGTTGGCCAGTACTAAAGCATACATCAGCTCCGGAAATACGAAGACCTCCATATCCGAAAGCGTTACTGCCGAGCTATATTTTTCCAACTGCTCTGAATCCATTTTCTATCGCTCCCGTTTTAGACTCTCGGGCAAGGTCTCTACGAACGCCTTTATCTCGTCCCGCGTCTTACGAAAGGCCCGCATAATTTCCTTTTCGCTGCCGATCACGCCGACAGGGTCTTCAAAGGGCTTGTGAACGAGCTTGGCCTTGCCGGGAAAGACCGGACATTGCTGCCTTGCATTGTCGCACAGTGTTACCACGAAATCAAAATCAGTTCCTATGAATTCATCAACGTGCTTTGAGGTCTGGTCTGAGATATCCACGCCCGCCTCGGCCATTACGTGGATCGCTCTGGGGTGGACGCCGACCGGCCAGACGCCGGCTGAGTACGGCTCAATGGTATCGCCCTTTAAGTGTCTGGCCCAGCCCTCCGC
>CAZPJZ010000246.1:0-4585 GCA_964586995.1 uncultured Pirellulales bacterium
GGCAAGGCCTACGTCTGCGACCTGTCCGCCGACGAAGTCACACAATATCGCGGCACTTTGACCAGGCCGGGCAAAGACAGCCCCTACCGCGATCGCAGCGTCCGAGAGAATCTGAACCTGTTTGAGCGCATGCGCAAAGGCGAATTCCCGGATGGCTCACACACGCTTCGGGCGAAGATTGATATGGCGCATCCCAACCTGAATATGCGCGACCCGGTTATGTATCGAATCCTCCATGCTGCACATCACCGCACGGGTGATAAGTGGTGTATCTATCCAACCTATGACTGGGCGCACGGCCTGGAGGATTCCATCGAGAAGATCACTCATTCCATCTGCACACTGGAATTCGAAAATCATCGCCCGTTATACGACTGGTTTCTCGACCAATTGGGCGTTTGGCATTCCCAGCAGATAGAATTCGCCCGGCTGAATCTCAGCTATACCGTGATGAGTAAGCGCAAGCTCCTGCAATTGGTGCAGCAGGGCCACGTGCGGGGCTGGGACGATCCGCGACTGCCGACTATTTGCGGCCTGCGAAGGCGCGGCTATTCGCCGGAGTCAATCCGGAATTTCTGCCAGGTTATCAGCGTCAACAAATTCAATAGCACTATTGACATCGCACTATTGGAACACTGCGTCCGCGAGGATTTGAACAAGACCTCGCCGAGGGTAATGGCGGTGCTTCACCCGCTCAAGGTAATCATCGACAACTATCCCGAAGGCCTGATGGAAGAAATGGAGGCTATAAATAATCCGGAAGACCCATCGGCCGGCACACGAAAGCTTCCCTTCTCGCGTGAGCTTTACATCGAGCGCGATGATTTCATGGAGAATCCGCCAAAGAAATTCTACCGCCTGGCCCCGGATAGAGAAGTCCGCCTGCGATACGCCTATTTTGTCAAGTGCGTGGACCTTCTTAAAGACGCAAGCGGCGAGATTGTCGAATTGCACTGCACTTACGACCCGGCTACGCGCGGCGGCGACGCCCCCGATGGCCGAAAGGTCAAATCAACGCTGCACTGGGTTAGCGCCCGGCACGCGCTAAACGCCGAGGTTCGGCTATATGAGAATCTTTTCACTAAAGAGGACCCTGATGATGTGCCGCAAGGGCAGGATTTTACCGCCAATCTGAACCCAAATTCTCTTACTGTTCTGACGGATTGCAAGGTTGAGCCATCGCTGAAAAATGCCAGGCCGTTACAGCGTTTTCAATTTGAGCGCCTGGGCTATTTCTGTGTTGATCCCGATAGCACCCCGCCCAGCGCTGGGCGGGGCAACCTCATCTTCAACCGCACCGTAACACTCAAAGACGAATGGGCGAGAATCCAGTCCGCTTCCGGCGGATTACCACTTTAGCCGTTGTCGTCACGGCAATGGCATCGAGTCCAAGCGTCAAGCGTAGCTGGACGATGGCCATCCCCTCAATTCGATATTTCCGCACAACTCAAGTTTCTTGGTTAAAATGCCGACACTAATTGTGCACCCGGCAACATTGAAAGGCGGAAACTATGGCAAACCAAGTAAAATGGCTATTAGATGAGAAGGGTGAAAAGCTGGCCAAGTGCGGAAACTGGGTCGCAGAACTTGCCTACAACGAGATCTATTCAGAAGGTCTGGTTTTCATTAGATACAAAAACAAAGATACTGTCCCAGCATATTGGGGCCAACCAAAGAGCGCCATTCATGATAAGGAACGGAGTAACTTAGTCGCACTCATTCAAGAGGTCTGCCAAGCAATGGTTGCGGGACTGGAGTGTTCTCAGCCTTGTAAGTGCAGGTGTCAAAATGTTTACATCGTCTCACTCAATGAAGGCGATTTCGAGAATGTGCAGCAAGGTAAGCCCTTTTCTTTAGGGGTCCACTTCAGACTGTTGCCCCGCTACCAGCATGATGAGTATTTCCTCAAGCGATTAAACGCCGATGGCAGGGATAATGATGGCTTTGCAGTAATGGCAGAATGGCGAGAACAAGTCCTGCTTAGAAAAAAGACCGGAAAGTGGGGGTGGTTCCCTCAAACAAAGGACGATAACCCTCGTGCATGGTCTCAATACGTGGGGCAAATCAAGAGAGATCTCAAAAACGCTGTTAAGAACACAAAGAAGAAATCAGTGCGCGCACGTAGGCAAGACATTAGGAAGGGAGAAAAAGGAAGGTCTTGATGAGGCCCACTTGACGAGAAGTTCTTGATTCTGATAACCCCCTCCCTTACGGTCGCGGGTCCAGTTTGAGGTAATCATTTTGTTAGTATCATCTTTATCGCCACCGTAAGCAGCGCCATGCCGAAGATTTTACGTAAAAAGGAATCAGCAGTCCCAGCGAGGTTACCTGATAATCTGATTTATTTGGCGGTCAGTTCGGCTGGACCATAGAGCCTTCCTTGCGAGCAATTTCGATTATCGGCGTAAAATCATCTTTCCGCCACCGTTCAAGGCCGCAGGGAATCGGCTCAATCCTGCTGTCGGTACGCCCCGCGAGCTGCCAGAGCTTGTCCAGCGTCCTGCATTCAATCTTTTTGTCAAAATCAGGTGATACCACTATCAAATCTATGTCGCTCAATTCAGTTGCCGTTCCGTGAGCGTGAGAGCCGAACAATATACCAAAACTGACATTAAATCCGTTGTCTTTTAAGTAATTGAGATATTTTTGAACCGATTTTATAATTGATGCTTCAGCCATTCGAGAATCTCTTCTGCCATTTTCAGATAACGCCTCGCTTCATTTCTGTCAGGTACTACTGGCCATTCTTCAGGATACCTGCCTTCCAGACAAAACCTGTTTAACACCCCTAATGTATCTTGCCTTTCAATATTTGTTTCAAAGCCTACCAACTGGTACAATTTCACCAGATTATGAATCTTTGGTGGTGTTTCATTCTGACTTTTACAGAAGCAGGCTTTAAGCATTTTCTCTAATGCCAGATGTATAAAAAACAAGCCGTGGCGATTCTTGTCTGCCTGAATGAGATATACCCCCGCGTCAAAATCCTGTTTCGCACTCTTATACCAGTACTCTATTTGTTTTGAAGTATTCGTCACTTCTTGAATCTCACCAGCCATACTATATCGTTTATTTTTTATTTAATGATTTTAGCAATCTTCTTGGACAAGGTCAATTGCTTACGGCGCCTATTTGCCGAAAATCATTTTTATCGAAATCATAAGTAGCGCCACGCCAAAGAGTCTGCGTAAGAGAGGTTCAGGCAGGCCAACTACAATTCTTGCGTCGAGTAAGCCGCCGAAAAAAACCAGACATACAGAAGCTGCAATTTTTATGTCTGCAAGTCCTGCCTTAAATAAGCCCCTGGTACGTGACCCTCAGGCCTACAAGTACAAGTGCGACAGCCAGAAATTTAATTATCCAGGCGCTCTTGAATCTCTGCGAAATTCCCGCACCGATTTGAGCGCCCAATATTACTCCGAGTGCCAGCGTTAAGACCAGCGGCCACTGACCGGCCAAGTCGCCTTGGTATACGTGCACGATGGTACCCGCCATTGCCATTATCGCAAGTGTAAAATGACTTGTGGCGGTGGCAAAATGCACGGGAAAACTCAACACGTATACCATCATGGGCACGTGGATAACACCGCCGCCGATGCCCAATAGGCTCGAAAGCAATCCCACCACCGTACTGATTCCCATGCCAGTTCCGACGTTGTAGGGCGGTATCGTTTTTGCATCAGCCTGCCTGGTATTGAGCCGCTTTTCGACTGAAATAAACAGGTACGTTCCCACAAACATCAAAATAAGACCAAATGATACGTTAAACAATTTGGTAGAAATATAGGCTATAATGATTGCGCCGGCAATAGCCCCCGGCACAGCCGCAAGAGCGAATAGCAGTCCCGCACGGTAACTTATCCGCCCCATCCTTGCATAAGCAATACTGCCGGATACGGCGTTGGCACAAACTACAGCCAGCGATACAGCAGTAAGCACCGCAGGACTCTTGTCTTTACAAAAAATCAGAAATGCCGGCATTATCAGGAAACCGCCGCCGGCGCCGATCAAAGTCCCGGTAGCACCAACCAGTATGCCAAAGAATATCAATCCGATTATTACTCCGGCTTCCATGCTCAAGGTGTTAACCGAAGAGTTCAGCGAATTTTGCTTCCATATCGGCGCTTTCGCACAGGACCTGGCCTGCCAGAACCGCTCTGATGCCAACGGCGATCAACTTTTCCACATCGGCTCGTGATTTGATTCCACTTTCGGCAACCAGTTCGTTTTTGTTATCCAGCAGTGCCGACAGTCGGCTCGCGTTGTTCAAATCCACCTTCATGGTAGCGAGATTGCGATTGTTGATGCCCAGGACGCTGTATCCCTTTTTGGGAAAGCCAATCAGGCTGCGGACTTTCAATAGCGTGTCAGCCTGATGAACTTCAAGAACAACGGTCAGCGTCAGCTCCGCAGCCGCTATCATCATATCCATTAACTCGCCCGGTTTTAGAGCCTCGGCTATCAGCAGTATCGCATCGGCGCCGGCGGCGCGGGACTCGTAAACCTGCCAGATGTCGATGATAAAGTCCTTTCGCAGAATAGGCAGATTAACCGCTCTGGCAATCTGCTCAATATATTCGAGCCG
>CAZPJZ010000247.1:0-4583 GCA_964586995.1 uncultured Pirellulales bacterium
TGCTTGAGCTCATCCGGGCCAAGACGGGCCTCGTCTACGGCTCGCTGATGGCTCTATTGACCATTCTGAAATCGCAGCCGAGCGGCTACAACCGCGATTTGCAGGAAGATAAAACTCACGTTTTCGCGGCCAATGACGTCGTAAGCCAGTCACTCGATATTGCGGCGGCGATTGCCTCGAATGCAAGATTTGATACCCAGAAGATTGCCGCCCGGCTGGATGAAGGTTTTCTCGATGCGACGGCTCTGGCTGAGTACCTGGTCAAAAAGGGCGTCCCGTTCCGCGAGGCGCACGGTGTCGTCGGGTCGCTGGTGGCTGACTGCGAAAGGCAGAACAAGAAACTGGCGCAGCTAAGTGTGGATGATTTCAAGAAATACTCTCCGTGCGTAGAGCAGGATGTCTACGAGATACTCGGTGCGGAAAAGGTCGTCCGCCAATACGTCACCGAGGGTGCGGCCGGACCCGACCAGGCAAAAAGACAAGTCACATATTGGAACGAACAGTTGTCACAACGGTAGATATTTAGCCTCACGTTTCACGTGGGGTTCTGATCCGGATTTTGCGCCGAAAGAAAACCAATGGGCATAAGCGAAGACGAAATAACCGAATGGTTTGCGCGCCAGAGAAAGTTGCCCGCTGCGGATTTTCCCGTCGGCATTGGCGATGACATGGCTGAGATCCAATTGGCCGACGATGTCTCCATCCTGATTACTACGGACATGCTGCTTGACGGCGTGCACTTCGACCTGAAGCAGACAACGTTGGAGCGGGTCGGCTACAAAGCTATGGCGGTCAGCCTCAGCGATTGTGCGGCGATGGCGACCGTGCCGGTTGCAGCGGTGGTATCGGTCGCGCTGCCAAAAGGCTTCAGCGAGAGAGAGCTGAAGCAGCTTCACGCGGGCATCGTTTTGGCCGGCGATGAATTTGCCTGCCCGCTGGTCGGCGGTGACATTACCTGCTGGAAGAACAAACAGCCGTTTGCGATAAATGTGGCGATGCTCAGCAGAGCTGCGGGTAACGAACCGGTAAGAAGGTCCGGCGCGAAAGTCGGCGACGCTGTATGTGTTACGGGCGCTCTCGGAGGCGCCGTTGGCGGCAAGCATCTTAACTTTGAGCCGAGAGTTAAAGAGGCGATAAAACTCGCTCAGCTCGTAACGGTAAATGCCATGATCGATATCAGCGACGGTCTCAGCACGGATTTGAATCGTATTTGCCGGGCAAGTGAAGTGGGTGCGGTCATCCTTGGGGCAAAAATTCCAATATCGGACGAGGCAAGAAAAAGTGCAGATCCTCTGAGGTCGGCACTGAACGATGGCGAAGATTTTGAATTGCTGTTTACGCTTTCGCCGCAAGAGTGTCAAAAATTGGCGAGCCTATGGAACGGACCGTTGCCGCTTACAGAAATCGGTGCAATTACTGACACAAGGAAAATGCAGATAAGAATGCCCGATGGTCGCCTTGTCGATTTGCAGGCCAAGGGATACGACCATTTGAAGGCTTAGCTATGGCAACCGGTCCCTAAGAAATGAAATTGCGCGCAAGATGGTCAAAGGGTCAAATTGGACGTATATCACCCGAACCGACTGATTTATCGTGTCATTCCTGCGGAAGCAGGAATCCATTACCATCGCGCCGGTGGATTCCCGCTCGCGCGGGAATGACAAACTGTGATATGTCACTGGGAAATACTTGCTTATGCTCGGCTTCGATTTTCTGAGAACTTATCATACACCTATTTGGTTCCGGCTCGTCCGGGTTAGGGAGGTACAAGTTATGAAACGTCGATTGATGTTTGGCTGGACGGCTTGGTTTGTTCTGGTCCTTGTCTTGACCGCTGGCTTGACAGGCGCAGAAAAACTGGATCGGGGCTTGGTGGCACTTGAGCGAGAGGACGGCTCGGTCTTTTTGAGCTGGCGCCTGCTTGAGAGCGATCCGGAAGACATCACGTTTCTGGTCACCCGACGCAGCCCTGATGGTAAGATGGCAGTTGTACCCAAAGGCAAGGGATACCGACTGACCAACATCCTGGATAGCAGTCTGCCTAAAGATGCAGTTGGAAAAACGTATGCGTACGAGGTCCGCAAGTTCGGTCCCAAAGAACCGCCGGCAGCATTTGAACCATCGTCCAAGGTGAGCCTGACCTTGACAGGCCAGGCCAGCCCATACATTGGTATTCCATTGAAGGGCGATTACGACTTTCAGAAAGTCGGCATCGCAGACCTGGACGGCGACGGGGCTTATGAATTTATCATCAAGCAGCCTGATTTTAATACCGACCCCTATCAGCAGCCCGGCTACTGGAAGAAGAGCGCCACCACCTACAAGCTCGAAGCTTACCGTCTGGACGGCACCATGATGTGGCGCTACGACATGGGCTGGGCTATTGAGGCGGGCATCTGGTACTCGCCGTGGATAGTCTATGACGTGGACGGCGACGGCAAAGCTGAAGTTTATTGCAAGGCCGGCGAGGGCGACCCGCGTGAGGAAACCGGCCACGTGCAATCCGGACCGGAATACCTGGTCAAAATCGACGGGCAAACCGGCAAAATCGTCGCCAAGACGGACTGGCTCAGCCGCGAGGGATTTCCAGACTACAACTATTATTGCCGCAATTTCCTTACCATCGCATATCTGGACGGTAAAACTCCTGCCCTGATTATGCAGCGGGGCACATACAACCTGATTAAGGTAAAAGCGCTCGACAAAGATTTCAATCAAATCTGGTACTGGCAGTCGCCTCAAGAAAAAGCAAGGTATGGCGGACAAGGTTCGCACGGTTTGATTACCGCAGACGTTGACCATGATGGACGCGATGAATTGGTCCTGGGCGCGGCCGTGCTGGACGATAACGGCAAAGGACTCTGGACGCTCCAGATGGGGCATCCCGATGTCTGTTACGTTGCCGACATAGACCCGAACAATCCCGGCTTGGAGATTTTTTACGGCTTTGAAACGCGCCAGAAAACCGATGGCATTTGTCTGGTGGACGCCAAAACCGGCCGCAAGCTCTGGGCACTCAAAGAGCCTACGCAGCACCTTCAC
Source organism: uncultured Pirellulales bacterium (assembly GCA_964586995.1). Classification (GTDB taxonomy): domain Bacteria; phylum Planctomycetota; class Phycisphaerae; order Sedimentisphaerales; family Anaerobacaceae; genus JAFNGF01. The sequence goes on from CAZPJZ010000247.1 coordinate 3,043, forward strand.
AACCAGGGCATGGTCGGTGACGTTCTGGCTGAGTATCCCGGCATGGAGGTCTTTGCCGGTGAAAGAGACCTGAAAAAGCGTTGGCTTTATAGTGCAGGCGGCAAGTTGATACGGTTTATGGAGGAAGGCACGCTGAGTCCGCGTCCTGTCTGGTGGGATGCCGATCCGCAAAAAGAAGTGATTTTCTCCAGAGACGTTCGGGACTGGGATGGGCAGGTGCTTCAGCCTCTCGAAGGGCGCGTCATCGCCATAGTTGATTGCCTGGGCGACCACCGGGAAGAAGTAATTACCAGCCTGAAAGGCGAGCTGCGGATTTACACGACCACTATCCCGACTTCTGAGCGCCGAGCTTGTCTGATGCAGGACCACCAATACCGGCTTGGCGTCGCGGCTCAGACGATGGGCTATTATTACCCGGCTCAACTGGGAATTGAAAATTGACAATTGTAAATTGAAAATGGAGATTGACATTACATCCGATTCGCCTGAGCGAACCATTGAACTTGGGCGAAGAGTTGGACAGCAGTTAAAGGGGGGAGAGATTGTCGCCGTTTGCGGACCGTTGGGCAGCGGCAAGACACATCTTATCAAAGGGATTGTGGCGGGGGCAGGAGGCCAAGACCCTACAGCCGTTACGAGTCCCACATTCGTTATCGTGAACGAATATGCAGGCAAGCGTGATATTTACCACATAGACGCGTATCGGCTGGGCTCCATCGAGGAGTTTGAGAAGATCGGCTTTGACGATTTCTGCCATCCGGGCTCGGTGGTCCTGATTGAGTGGGCGGATAAAATCGAATCGGCCCTTACGGCGCTGGATTACATCCGCATAGAAATTGCCCACGCCGGCAAAACAAAACGCAAAATACACGTCAAGAACGCACCCGCATATATGGTATTGTGCGGTTAAAGAATCCCCCCATAGACCCGTCCTGAGCCGGGTCGAAGGATTGGGGGGCTGAATACGGAAAATATTTAGCCCCACGTTTTACGTGGGGTTTTCTTTTTCACATCCAAAGTTTGGCGGGCCGGAATTTATTTTCTACACTTTGGTTGAACACTTGCTGAAGCGGGGCAGGCAGCCCTCGGCAAGTGTTTACGGACTTAAGGATTTTGTACTTGCTTGTTAGTCGAGTTTGGCAGCAAAAGTTTGATGTATTTCGATCGGTTATTTTTCGGTGGCTTTTGGTTATGGGAGGCGTTTAGAGACTGCACAAGATAATCCAGTGTCGTTAAGTAACGTGTCGATTAGGTCGATATTCGAGTTGTGAAAAAGCTCTCTGTGTCGGATGTTGTGGATCCTTAGGTAATGAAAAAATCGTTCCAAAAAAGGAGGCAAATGATGAAAGCGAAAAGTGGTTTCACATTGGTAGAAATTCTCATCGTCGTGGTCATCCTTGGCATCCTGGCGGCTATCGTGATTCCGCAGTTCACCAACGCCAGCAGCGAGGCCAAGCTGTCCAGTCTGTGCACCGACCTGCAAACCCTGCGCTCGCAGATCGAGCTGTACAAGTGTCAGCATAATGATAACCCGCCGAGCT
>CAZPJZ010000248.1:0-1952 GCA_964586995.1 uncultured Pirellulales bacterium
TGCGTTTGCTCCGCCCCTGGCAGACCTTCAGCACGTTCTCAGGACGCCAGTACTTCGAGTCCGGCGATTCCGGATGATTGTGCACCGCCAGGTTTATCTTGTACTGTTCGCAGAGCGGCTCAATCGCGTCGAACACCTCGGCGGGAGGTTCAGCCACGAGCGTTCTGACGCCCATTTCCTTGGCAAAGTCAAATATCTTGCGGAAATTTCCCGTATCAGATCCCAGATCGGCGTAGTAATTCACCATCCTGATTCCGCGATCGGCCAGTCTGGTCTTTAACTCGCTGCGCTGGGCAGCCGAGAGGGACTCGCTCGTTTTCAAATCCGGCTGCTCCTTGCTCAGCGACAAAAAGAAACACGGCTCTACATCTCGAATCCCCAGCGCGGCAATCACATCCAGAGCCTCGTAGAAGCTGCGGTCGCGGAAGGTGTAAAGCTGACATGCCAGCCGCCAGCCCTTCTTTGCCGCTCGCGGCGCACTGAGCTTAATCCTCTGCTTTCCACCCGCCTCTGCCCTGCCACTGACAACCAAGGCGGCGCCTGCCGCCCACACTCCGCTGCTGGCGAGAAACTCGCGACGATTGAGTTGATCCGTCTTCATGACATGTCCTCCTATACGAGAGCTTTTTAGATTTCCGTCCATCTGCCCGGTACAGGTACGGGATAACGGCCCTGCGCATCGGCCTGGACCGGCGCCGGGCTGTCGTGGGTCAAATCCTGTACATTGGGGCAGAACTTAAAGTTGGAAGCGGTGACCTCTTCCCAGGTGACAATCTTGCCGGTGTGGACCGCGGCACGGCCCATGATGGAGGCCAGATTGGCAAACGCGGCCCGCTGGACCTCGTTGTGAGGCCGGTCTTTGCGGATCGCCTCCAGCAGCACGTCCCACTCACGCTGGTATGGGCTGACCTTCTCGCGCTGCGGCTGCCAGGTGATATTTTCTTTGGCCGTCCGCTGGTCCTTGTAGATTTGCACGGTCGGGGCGTGAACGTTGCCCGAGAATTGCGCGGCGCACTTGCTGCCGTGAACGAACGTGGCGAAATCATCATAGCAGTTGGGCATAGCACGGCTGGCCACCAGCGCCTTGGTGCCGTCGGCGAAGGTGTACTCTATCGAGTAGGTGTGGAGGTTCTGGCTGCAATCGGCGCTGCCCGGCTCGCGTCCGCCCAAGCCGTGCGCCGAGACCGGCCAGCCGCCCTTTATCCAGCAGCACTCGTCGACCTGGTGGATCATCATCTCGATGAACCACCCGGAGGATGCCCAGATAAAGAAGTATGGCCGCCGGATTTGCCACAGCAGCTCGTTCTGGTCGTGCCTGAAGGTCTCCATGCGGGCCCCGCCGTCCATCCGATAGGCGCGGACAAGCTGAATCTCGCCGAGCGCACCGTCGCGGATCTTTTCGATCAGGGCCTGCCGCGAGGACGAATGTCGGCACATGAGTCCGCATCCTATCTTAAGGTTCTTTTTCGCCGCCGCCTCTGCCAGCCGAAGTATCTGTTGCGTGCCGCCAGGGTCGGGCGCAAAGGACTTCTCCATAAAGATATTCACGCCCTTGGCGATTGCGTATTCCAGGTGGGTCGGGCGAAAGGCCGAGTGCGTAGCCTGGATCATAACGTCGCCCGGACGCAGGCAGTCGATAGCCTTGCGATAGCCGTCGAAGCCGACGAATCGCCGCTCCGGCGGCACGTCAATCCGCTGGCCAAATTGTTCACTGAGGGCTTTATAGGAGCGTGCCAGCCGGTCCTCGAAGACATCGGACATTGCGATGAGCCTGGTCGGCCCGGTCTGCGAAGAAAGGGCGTCGCCCACCGCCCCGCTGCCGCGTCCGCCGCACCCGACCAACGCCAGGCGTATCGTATTATCCTCGCTGGCGTACGCTCCGGACAGAGTGACACCGGTGAGGACTGAACCGGCAACCAGTCTTGCACTCTTTGAGAGGAACTGGCGGCGGG
>CAZPJZ010000248.1:2052-4572 GCA_964586995.1 uncultured Pirellulales bacterium
GGGACTGCAACGTATGATGTTCGGCTTGTCGCTTCATAATTACTCCTTCGGAAATGGCCTGTCTGCAAGGTGGTTCACGTACTTCTGATACAACTCGATAATTTGGCGGTCCGAAACGCCGGTAGCAACAACGAACCGCGAACGAGCCTTAGCCGTTTCGCTGGCTCTGACGTCTCGGCCAAAAAGCGATAGATAGAGCGAATAGTGACTCTCTCCCTCGTAGGGCGTCGCTATCGCAAAACAATCTTCGGCCGGCGACATAAGGACTACTGCGAGGTCCGTTGCGGTGGCGCGTCGCAGACAAACTGGGGCTGCCAGGCCGGGCATGATCACCCATTTCACCGGATGTGGTTCTTTCTGCCAGCGACCATCCTGAATAAGCGGCAAAACTTCCTGGTTCCGCGGAAACATTTGCCAGTCGCCGAAAGATTTGCCGGCCAGCAGGAAACCGGGCTTGCCCTGCGATTCAGGATTGGCCCCGACGTAGACATAGGGTGACGAAAAATCCTTGGTAAAATACGATGCCAGGAATACCTCGAAGTTACTTAAGTTCTTCCGGGCCTTCACAATCGTTTCAACATCGAGCGTCGAGCTATCCTTCCAGCGGTAAACGGCTGTCAACTGGAAGGGCCGATTGTCCTCTTCAGGCCAAACGATTTGAACGGCTCCGTCGGCCAACAGCTTTGACGTGCTGGGCCAGTCCCACGCCGCCGTCCCATATCTGGTGTTCGTTGTGAAGACCCGATAGTAACTGGCAATGCCAAACGCCCCATCGAGCCGGAGGCCGGACGGGACATGCACAACTGATGACAAACCGACTGATTTACCGTCCTGCAATAGTTGTCCGCGAAGAATACCAGTGTCGAATACGTATCCGCCATCCTTGTCCAAAGTGAACACGAGTTTAGCCGGGACGCTCTCGGCCGGCCTTGCAGCAGAGGTCTCCGCGGGATGTGCCGGGCTAACAAGCAAAGCATTCGCACAAACCACCGTAACGACACAATAGCTCAACGTCGTTCGGCTCAATACAGAATCAGTAAACATGCCACAGGTTCCTTGTGCTGCACCGTGCGTCCTGAATTGTCAATCCTTCGACTTGCTCAGGACAGGTTTGCAATTTTTCAATTGTCAATTGATCGGGCCACGCGGAAGCCTATGATGTTCATGTCAGGCAGCCACCAGATGCTTTTGGGGATTTGCGGGTCGCCGGCTCGCCACCACTTTTCCTCAAAGGTTCGCCCTGCACAGCGCAGCTCCTTGACAGGGCTGCTATGGTCACCGCCGCGAGCTACGTGCACTTCGCCGGTCTCCGGGCCTTTCGGATTAACCGCCGGGTCGCTCTTGGCGGCCTCGGCGTATGCCTTGGCGCTGTAGAAATCGTAAACCCACTCGCGAACGTTGCCCAGCATATCGTATAGTCCCCAGGCGTTGGGCTTCTTCTTGGCAACCTCGTGCGGCTCGCCATCGGAGTTAGGCTTATACCATGCAAAATCTGCAAGCCGGCCTGGGTCGTCACCAAAGCCAAACACGCTGCTGCTGCCCGCCCGGCAGGCATATTCCCACTCGGCCTCCGTCGGCAGCCGATATTTCTTGCCCGTCTTCTTGGAAAGCCACCTGCAGAAAGTCATCGCGTTGTGCCAGGTCATCCCGATAGCGGGATTCTTCTTTCCATAGCCCATCGTCAGGTCTCCGTAAACGGGCGTAGGACCGGTAATTGCGTCGACGTCTTCTCTGTGGCTATCGGCGTCTTTCTTTGCTTGCTCGGCCTCGATGAAGTCCTTCTTTGCAGTGACAGTCTCTTGATAATAGGCCAGGAAAAGCTCCAGTGTCGTCTCTGTCGTGCAAAGGTAGAAGGGATCGAGGCGCACCTGGTGCTGCGGTCCTTCGTTTTCTGCGCGACCGGTCTCGCCCGGCGGGCTGCCCATCAGGAAAGTCCCGCCGGGGATAAGAACCATTTCAAGAGAGAGCTTCTGTCCGTCTTGCGTCGTGATAGTCTCGGTGTATCTGGCCGGCAGCGTATCCTGTGATGCTGCGGCATTCGTAGCTGTGACCACACCAAGACAGATTGCCACCAAAGCGATGTGCATCAACGTTCGGCTCATAACCACTTTATGTCTCCTCAAAACGTCAAATCATTGTTGTAAAACCCGGTTTCGGCACGGGATAGCTGCCATCGGGGCCGGGCTTAACCGGCGGCTCCATGTCATCGCGGCAATCCTCCGGCCTGGGCGGATAATAGAAATCAGACTTGTTGATCTGCTCCCAGGTAACCTCTTTGCCGGTGTAGCAGGAGATCTGTCCCATCACCGTAATCATCGTGCTGCGAACCATGTAGTCGCCGTTATTGACGGGCTTTGCCGAGCGGATCGCGGCAAAGAGTACGTCGTGCTCTCTCTGATAGGGATCGCATCTGCCCTCCCATCGCCAGTTTGTTTCGCCCCATATCCGGCACTGAAGAACAGAGGCCCTGCCTTTGCTGCCGAGCACGATACTGGAATTGCTGTCGTAACAACCGGTGGT
>CAZPJZ010000249.1:0-4552 GCA_964586995.1 uncultured Pirellulales bacterium
CCCGGGGTGAACCGGACGGGATTGCCCGTTGCGCGCATCTGCGGGTTCCGCCACTCAGGCCAGTCCGATTGATCGTCAGACGACGCCGGATTTTCGACATGCTAAAATACTGATTGTTGGTTGTCAATTGGCAAATCATTCGACTTGCTGTTTTGTAATAATTGTGATTGATTTGCTCACAATTGCGGATGTAATATAAAATTCACGTTCAGGTTGAGGCAGTGGGGCTTGCCCCACCATGAATGTACTCAGCAGGAAAAAGGAGAAACGAAGATGTATAATACGTGTGGCTGTGGAGCAACAAGGAAATCCAAAGCCGAGCTGACAAAGAGCGAAAAGAAAGCCGGCAAAAATAAGTAACTGTATATGATATCCAAAAAATTGATATTATCGGAAATAGCTTTGATATTCGGATCGGTGCTCATATTCCGAAGCCTGTGGACACTACTTGACAGGATACCTTTAATGAACAATACTCTGGTCCTTTGTATATCACTGGTCTTAGGTCTCATCATAACTATTCTCGCTTTGTTTCATATTTCCAGAAAGGAGAGTTGAATTTTAGCACCAAGTTGATACTTGTTGACGAAATCTGTAAATCTGGGGCGTTATACGAACGGCATTGCGTTAAGGGATTGATGAGAAGAAAATTCCCTTCTGGACAAAAGGGCACGTATAACATTGCCGGATACTGGTCTTTTCGTTAAAGAGAGGTGAACACCACTGTCCCGTTATAAGTCAAATCCTCTTATGAGAGCAGCAATATGGCTAAAAATATCGCAATAATTACGCCTGGAGGTGATTCATCGGGTATAAACGCCTGCATTCGCGCTATTGTAAGAGATGCAATTTATTACAGGCTTAAGGTGTTTGGTGTTTACAATGGTTATCGAGGCTTAATAGATGGTGATATACAGCAATTGAATGTTCGTTCGGTGAGCGGTATTATCAACCATGGCGGAACATTGCTTAAAAGCACACGTTGCGAAGAGATAAAAACTCGCAGAGGCATAGATAGGGCGGTGACACAATTAACTAATAATAAGCTCGATTGTCTTGTAATTATAGGCGGAGACGGTTCGCTCAGAGCAGGGGCCAAGCTCTCAAAGAGAGGGATTTCCGTTATAGGCATACCGGCAAGTATTGATAATGATATTTACGGGACGGACGAGACAATAGGTTTTGATACTGCGATGGACGTGGCAGTCGAGGCGGTAGATAAAATAAGAGATACGGCAACAAGTTTTAACCGTGTTTTTCTGGTCGAGATAATGGGCAGAGAGCATGGTTTTCTGGCTTTGGCAGTCGGTTTAGCCAGCGGCGCCGAATATATTTTAATCCCGGAGATAAAATACGATTTGAATAAAATCTGCATCGAGTTAAGCAAAGCAAAAGAAAAAGGCAAGACTTCGGAGATAATAATTTTTGCAGAGGGTGCTGGAAATATACTTGAGGTCACTAAAAGTATTGAGCGTAAAACACGGATTCCGGCAAGAGCATCATCGTTGGGGTACATTCAAAGAGGCGGAGCGCCTTCTGCCAGGTCAAGAATAATTGGCAGCCTTTTTGGCTCATTCGCTGTAAAACTTATAAGGAGTAACAAAAAAAATAGACTTGTAGTTTTAAAAAATGGCAAAGTCACTCATATACCTTTAGACACATCGATAGCAAAGGAAAAACAGATAAGCAAAGAATTATATACTCTTGCCAGGCATTTAGCGATTTAGGTGTCTTGAAAGTGAAGACTTGCGGTGAATAAAAATCTCTCCAATATAAATTCAGAAAGAAAATGGCATGCTTTGAGTGCGGACGAAGTCCTGCGAGAGCTGGCTTCAGCTCTTTCAGGACTTGATAACAAAGAAGCGGAGAATAGATTGTCCCGCTACGGGCCGAACCTTTTAACCGGTAGGAAAAAGACGCCGGTAATTTTTATACTTCTACATCAGTTTGCCAATCCTCTGGTATATATTCTCCTTGCCGCGGCGGTTGTAAAATTCACCTTTAAGGGTGCATTGGACGGCTCGGTAATTCTCGGAGTTCTTTTGTTCATGGCTCTGATTGGTTTTGTTCAGGAGATGCGCGCACGTAAAGCCATGGAAGCCCTGTTGCACCTTGCCTCTCCCAAGGCAAGAGTAAAACGCGGCAATAATCCAGGGGAGATTCCCGCAAACCAAGTCGTTCCGGGAGACATTATTAGCCTCGAGGCGGGAAATAGAGTCCCTGCTGACGCCCGGCTTATCGAAGCTGTCAACCTCAAGGCCAACGAATCGGCGTTTACGGGCGAGTCAATGCCGGCTGAGAAAATCCTGGATGCTGTCGGCGAAGGCACACCGATTGCCGAGAGAAAAAGCATGGTATATATGGGTACCAGTATTACCTACGGCCGGGCAACCGCGGTTGTCGTTGCCACCGGTATGGCAACTGAAATTGGTAAGATTGCCGGCGCCATGCAAGATATTAAGGCCGAGAAAACGCCTTTGCAGAAAAGCATTAAAATCCTCGGTCATTATCTTATAGGCATTGTGCTTGTTGCGTGCGCCTTACTGGTGGTAATCGGTGTGTTTAGAGGTATTCCTAAGATCGACATTTTTATGCTCGCGGTTTCGGCGGCGGTTGCCGCTATCCCCGAAGGTCTGCCGGCCGTAGTCACGGTGGTACTTGCCATAGGCATGCAACTTATGGCCAGGCGCAATGCGATTATCAGGAAACTTGTCGCGGTAGAAACTCTGGGCTCGGCAACGGTAATCTGTTCCGACAAGACAGGCACGCTTACTTTGAACCAGATGACTGTCGGCCGCATATTCTGCGAGGACAGGTGGATTGAGCTAACCGGTACAGGATACCACATCAAAGGCCAGTTTAAAGAAAACGACAACCCACTTGCCTTACCTCTCGGCGGCCCTCTTGAACAGCTACTGATGGCAGGCGTTCTGTGCAATGATGCAACGATAAAGAATCAACAGGAGTGCTGCGATATCTTAGGCGACCCCACGGAAGGTGCGCTGGTTGTGGCTGCCGCCAAAGCCGGACTGCAGAAGCAGGAGTTGGAAAAGAAGTATCCCAGGATTGCTGAAATTCCTTTTCAAAGCGAAAACCAGTATATGGCTACACTGCACCGTCAGGACAATTCGCGGATTGCTTATGTAAAAGGCTCTCCCGAAAAAATACTTTCGCTCTGCAGCCAGGTCTTGAAAAAAACCGGTCCGGCAGCAATGGCAGATAATGAGAAACAATCCGTCCTACAGGCAAATGAAGCCATGGCCAAAGATGCCATGCGCGTGATTGCGCTGGCGTATGCAGAGTATCCTGACGGCACAGATACCATCAACGAAGAAAGCCTTTCCGGCCGCCTCGTTCTATCGGGACTTGCCGGGATGATTGATCCGCCCCGAGAAGAGGCGATAAAAGCCGTGGCGTCATGCAAAGATGCGGGGATAAAAGTGGTGATGGTCACCGGAGACAACAAGATTACCGCCGAATCCACTGCCCGCCAGCTCGGATTGGCTGAAGGCAAGGCCATCAGCGGGGCGGAGCTTGCCAAGATAAGCGACGAAGACCTCCATGCCCAGATAGAGGATTTTTCGGTGTTTGCCCGCATTGAGCCTTTGCACAAATTAAGGATTATCGACGCCTTTAAGAGCCGAGGCCAGGTTGTGGCCATGACCGGAGACGGCGTTAATGATGCGCCGGCTCTTGAATCCGCCAATATCGGCATTGCGATGGGTATCACCGGCACGGATGTGGCCAAAGAAGCAGCGGACATGGTGCTGGCAGACGATAATTTTGCCTCCATAATAACTGCAGTAGAGGAAGGCAGGGCAATTTTCAACCGCCTGCGAAATGTGATCTTCTTTCTTTTAAGCACCTGCTTCGCGGAGCTGTTGATATTATTGGTCTGCGTTTTGTTTATCGGTAAAGCGCCGTTATTGCCCTTACAGATTCTCTGGATCAACCTGGTTACAGGTGCGCTAATGGCAATCCCGTTAGGGCTCGAGCCGAAAACCGGCACCGAGCTTACCCAGCCGCCGCGCCATCCGAAGGTAGGCCTGCTTTTTCCGGGGATGCTCCTTCGTATCTCGTTTTTCGCGGGTCTTTTTGCTGCCCTCGCTGCGCTCATCTTCAATTGGCTCAACGAAAGGCTGCCGTTCGAGGAGGCTTCCACCATTATTTTCTGCAGCGTAGTGGTTTTTGAATGGTTTATTGCCTTTAATTCCCGTTCCGACGAGATTACCATTTTCAAGCTGGGAGCGCTGCGTAACCGCTGGCTGATAGGCGCAGTGGGGATTGCTTTACTTTTACAAATATCGGTCATCTATGTTCCTTTTATGCGGGTGCCGTTTTCAACCGTGCCATTGAAGCTAAGTGAGTGGAGTATTGCACTTTTACCGGGATTGATTGTTTTTCTTATTGAGACAATTCGGAAAACGATCTCTCCTACGATTTTTAGTTTGGGGAAATTTCGTCACTCGTGAATTGTTTCTCGTGTGGATTCCTGCCTCTGCAAAAATGACAGTGCCAACACAATACGCTTCATGCATCACGCACGACGAAT
>CAZPJZ010000250.1:0-4544 GCA_964586995.1 uncultured Pirellulales bacterium
TCTTCGTCCACGCCCATGGCGATGTCCGGGCTTTGCCTGCCGAGAGTAACCATAACGGCACAATTTTCGTAGTCGAAACCCATCTCCGGGTCGGTATAGCCGATCTTCTTTATGGTGTTGCGGACTACTTTTGGAATGTCCACGACCGCTGTGGATGTGATTTCGCCGGCGACGACAACCAGACCGGTCGTTACCAGCGTCTCGCAGGCCACCCTACTTTGCGGGTCTTGTTCCAGCATCGCGTCGAGAATGGCGTCCGATATGTGATCGGCGACCTTGTCGGGATGGCCCATGGTCACCGACTCGCTGGTGAACAGGTACTTTTGGGTATCGCAGTTTGGATTGCTGTAGATCGAGTTTTTTATCATTTGCAGCTAGTCCTTTTATTGATTCATGTCCTGTTAAACGCTCACATCGTGAATTGAGTCGCTAATCCTATGTACGACCGCCGCCGTGCCGGCAGCGGCTAAGCGGCAGCGGGAATATGGTAAAAAGGCGCTTGCGCATAGTCAAGTAAAAAGCGTCCCACAGGTTCATTGCCGGAGATGTCACTACTTTATCGAGGTATCGTTGAGCGTCCAGTCGTATTTCATGTACTTGACCGAATAGTTCTCCACCTCAAGAAAGGAAATGTCGCCCTGGGGGATGTAGTTGGTTATGAAGTTCAAAACGGCGCGGGTCGTCGGCTGCTGGTCTTTGAACTTTTTGTCCGTGCTGTACTGCTCGGTGAATTCGCCGCCGTACCAGCTTGGCTTCGGCTCGAATATGGCGGACAGATACACGGTCTGCCCCGCGCGATCAATTTTGAATCCGTACGGACTGCACAGAAACTTTTTGGCCTGCTCGTCCAACTGCTGACTGAGTTTGTAACCGTAGTACGGCTCATTGCGCAAGGCAGGACTGGAAAGGCTCGCCCGGCTCAAAGCGAGAAATACTCGCGGCTCGCGAAACTCTTTCCTGAAGAGCCGCTGTTCGATTGCTGACAGCGTGAACTCCTCGTCCATAACCATGAATTTGTAATCGGTCCATATCCCCTTTATGTGCAGGATACTATAAGGACCGTAGAATATTGTAAGCCATCGCGAGGCCTCAATGGGATAGTTGCTCACCATAATGTTAAGCATTTGTATATTGTAAGCGTTTATCCAGAAGGCAATTTTGTCGTTCCTCGGCCAGAGCTTATACTCGTTCGGGTCAAGTGCGTCAAATTCGTCAAGCACGCTTTTCAGCCGAAGTCTCTGCCGCCGAAGCTTGCTGTAGTCAACCATACCGTTCTCATCGACAAATTCGTTCAGAATTCCGGCGCACTTATCGTGAAAAGAGACTCGCGGCGGGACCCCAACATCGTTGGGCTCTGCTTGAGTCGGCTGTACTTGATTGGGCTGCGACTGCTGCGTCCGGAGCGGACCATGCCCCACCTCATCAGGTTCTTTGGTCTCAGGCTGAGTCGTGGCAGGCTCAATAGTGGCAGCTTCAACCTCGTTGGGCTCGGCTGCGGGAACCTGCGCTTCGCGTGGTTCGGCTTGTACCGGTGTCACCTCCTTGGGTTCCGGCGCCGAAGGTACAATCGTTGGCGGTTCAAGTTGCTTAGGCTCGGCTGGGGGCTTTTCGGCTTCGGACAGGGGCAGGCTCGGCAGTCCAGCTTCGCCCGGATCGGGCTCGCCAGTTTCGGTCTGCACAGTTTGGGCGGGAGTAGGTCGGATCGGCTCAGGTCCGGCTTGCGAACAGCCGGCAACAAGAACCAATAGGCACAACAGCGAGATAATAGCAATAAGGCACTTTGCCATTTTTAGTTCCGATAAGAATACCCAGCTTATTTTGTTGGGCAGCTTGCCTGGCCTTATATCTAAGATAAACCATCAGACGACAATTGCAACGATTTGTTTATCCTTTTTGTCGGACCACTCGGAGCGACTCTTGATGTAGTCCGGGGTGGTTTGTGCTCTATTGCACATTTATCTGCGATGCCGAACTTCTCGCCTTGAAGAGCGTGTTTATGCTCGGGCTGGCTCGTTTTTCGCGGCCCAGTGCGTGTGGTGGCGACAATCCGAAGATTTACGGGTCCTCTCTAACGACCGATTATAGCTCAGGCTGGCGTTGCAGCGCGGCAATCGTGCCGTAGATGCGGTCTGATAACGTAACGCCGCCCAGCAGACTCAAATTCGCTTGACAAAGAGCCGGCTTTAAGTTAAGCTGGATAGAGTCCGTCGCGGGCAGATAGTTTTTGGGAAGACTACCAGATGAGGCTAAAAAGGGTTATCTTGACGGTTGGGGCACTATTTTTGGTCTTGGTTATGCTCGCGCGCTCCGGCGCCGTTGATACCCGACAGATCGACGAGGTACGCAGCAAGGAGGTACTGAATAACGAAGACCTGCAGATTATAGACCGGTTCCTCGGCGAGGCGGTACAAGAGCTGGTCAGTACCAGAGACTTTGCCGACATAGCCAGGCTGCGGACAGTCATCCTCAGCAAACAAAGCAGTCAGGCTCAATACGCTCAACAGTTTTCACAGTCGGCACTTAAGCACATCTCGGCGGCCCTCGAACGGGCCAAGCAGTTGCCGGAAGAACGACGGTTCAAGGTGGTTCTGAATCTTCTGATTCTGATCGACAGCCTGCAGGACCCCGGGCTGACCGATTTAGCCTTGAGCATGTTGCAACACGACAACACGGCGATCCGTTACTGGGCGGTCCGTTGCGTAACAAATCTGGGGCTTGTGGAGAAACTGAATCCTGCAGGCTCAGCACATTCACAACTGGCCGAACGAGTCGTGGAGCGGCTAAACCCACTGGTTGACGGCGCCAGTCCTGAAGTGCTGGCCTTGATGGCGGAGTTTGCCGCCGCGGTGAGGATTCCTCAAGGCGAAGATTTATTGAACCAGATAGCTGACAGCCGGATGAAAAAATACGCCGACTGGACAGTAGACTATGAGCTTCTGGACGGCCTGATCTTGAAATTGCTCTACAATAAGCTCGTCGAGACCGGCTCTGCAAGGCCCGCAGTGGCCAGCCGCTTCGCCCAGCTATACTCTTATGCGATGCAAAGATACATTAAGGGGCAGAACGTCTTAAGAGAAGCTAACAAACATTATCTGGCGTCGCTATTGGTCGACGTAGAATACAATTGTCTGCGCAAGCTCTTAGGCCGGGCCCAATCAACCATAAAAGAGGCGGTTGAGCAAGGCGATTACTCGGCGCTGCTGCAGGAACACAACAAACTGTTCGGCGATGGCACACGCCAAGGCGAAATAACAGCGAAGGTGAGGTTTGACTACGGCACGAACCCGGACGGCAGCAGGCGCACCGCACCGCTTGTTTTGCCTGACCCGCCGCCTAATCGGAAATCTGAATAGCGGCTCTTTTTGCACCGACTCCGGCCGCGCCTTTATGCCGACCGCGATCGCCGCAGCACGATATTCGTGCTTCTGCGACTTTCAGTAGTCCTTGAACTTTCTCGTCCGTTCGGGCCGTCTTTTCAGGTGAACATGCTTGTCTGAGATAGATGCAGTTCAGCCTGAAAAACCGTGCCATAAAAGGTATTTTACCGGCGGTTGGAAAAGTTGGTAAAAATGCTCGACTGTGGCTGCTGAATCTGCGATAATGGCCCCGAGTTCGGTTCGGAAGGAATCCGGGGCAGTATGGACGAAAAGATCGGTGTAGACATAAGCAGCGGCAACGGCGTGGCGGTGGTAAGTTTTAACGCCAGTTGGATAAGTGATGTGGAAGCGATTGCGGTGGCGTCCGATAAGATAAAAGAATTCATCGAGCGAAGCCGTGCCAACAAGATAGTATTTGATTTTGAGGGAGTGAAGTTCTTCTCCTCACAAGTGCTGGGGCTTCTCCTGGATATCCGCGCCAAGCTGCAGGGGTACAACGGCAAGATGGCGATTAGTGCGATCAATCCGCAATTGCACAGGGTGTTTAGAATAACGAATCTCGATAAAATCTTCGAATTCTTTCCCGATAGGCAAAGTGCTGTCAAGGCTATGAGCATAGACTAAGTAATGTATGGTTAGAGAGGCTGGCCCTATGTATGTCACGACTCAATTCTCGATCTTCATGGTTAACAAACCAGGGGTGATGGCTCAGGTGCTCGGGGAGTTTGCCAGAGCCAAGATCAACATCATAGCAATGACATTGATGGATTCTGTGGAACATGGAGTTATGCGGATAGTCTTTGCTGCACCCGAGAGCGCAAGGGAGGTGTTGTCCAAGCTAAACGCGCCTCATCACGAGACAGACGTCTTGTGCATCAGCTTGGCCAACAGATCTGGTGCATTAGCGGCAGTTGCCGAGAAGCTGGCTAAGAACCACATAAATATCTCGTACGCTTACTGCACTGCCGGTGCAATGGGCGGGCGAACAACCGCCGTCCTGAAAGTCGCCGACGTGGCAAGGGCGATGAAGGTTCTGCAGCCGGACCAAAAGCGCAATAGTAAGTCGCAGCCGGTCATAAGGCGGCCACGCTTGACCAGGCGATAATTAGCCAGACAAGCGGTCTGCTCAAGTGGGTCTGGTCCGTTCCCACTTTTCGGAGCTTCTAA
>CAZPJZ010000251.1:0-4533 GCA_964586995.1 uncultured Pirellulales bacterium
TCGGCGCCCAACGGCGGCGGAGTGCCTCTTAACAGCGAGCAGGAGTTTGCGGCGGTCTGGAGAGCCGCCCGTCCTATGCTCGTCCGCACGTACGCCGGCACGAAAAATATCCCCGCACTGGCCGAGATGTATGAGCGCACGATTCACATTGCCTGGCACGCCCTGTCGTTTTGGTGGTTCTGCCGAACCGACGGGCGCGGCCCCAACACGCTAATAGAGAATCTTTGCCAGCACATCGAGACGCTGGGCTTTGTAGCCCGCAGCGCAAAGCCCTTCGAGCCGAACATACCTCACCATTTCGCCTTCCGCGGGGCCGACGACGTGACGTGTATCGTCGCGGCGATATTGGCCGCACGAATTGCCAAACGTATGGGCGTGCGGTATCTGATTCTGCAGAATATGCTCAACACGCCCAGGGGTACGTGGGGTGTTCAGGATTTGGCCAAGTCCAGGGCTTTGCTGCAATTAGCCAGGCAGTTGGAGGCCTGTCCCGAGCCCTTCGACTGCGCTGCGGGTAAACTGCGTCGAGGGAATGACCGCTTCCGTGTGTTCCTCCAGCCGCGAGCGGGGCTGGATTATTTTTCGCCCGATGCAGACAAGGCAAAGGCACAACTGGCGGCGGCGACGGCCCTAATGGACGATATCGAGCCGGCAGACCCAGCCAGTCCGCCGCTGATCCATGTCGTTAGTTTCTCGGAGGCATTCAGCCTGGCTGACCCCGCCGTGGTAGATGAGAGCATCAGAATTACGCGATGTGCTCTGGATGAGTACCGGCGTCTGCGAGCCAAAGGATATGTGGACGACATGACCGAACACTCGCAGGTGCAGGCCCGCACGGCCGAATTGGTGCACGACGCAAAGGCCGTTCTTGGCGCAATTGATGAACATTTCCGATTTCCAATCAAAAATCCTAAATCGAAAATCGAAAATTGTATTACCGCTGAGGGGCTTTACAAAGTGTTCGCAAGCGGGCTGCTGCCTGTACCGTATCTTTGGGAATGTAGAGACGAATTCCATCGTGCGGTCCAATGGCGGACGAAACTTATTGATGGGAAGGTGTTGGTAGTGGACGAAGCCTGTCCCGAGCGGAGTCGAGGGAATGACCGCACACTTAGCGCCGAGGAGCGTATTCGGCGTGTGCTGGACAATCTTGGATCCGTAATCGTTCCTGGAACATAGAGCAAGCTGTGCGCGGCCCAAGCCTGCCCTGAGCTTGCCGAAGGGTGCCGTCCGGCCGTTCGCGGCACACACTTTTATGACTGTTGCGGTTGGCGGTCCTATCTGGTATGCTGTTGGGCTTGTAAGACCTCCGGCTGTTCTGGAGGCTTGAATACAACTTACTATGTTGAGGGTTTCGGAGATTCGCAGATGAATAAGGCCAGTAGAGAGATTTCCAGACGCCAGTTTGTACGAGGGACAACAGCCGCGGTGGCGGCGTTTACCATTGTGCCGCGTCACGTGCTGGGCAACGGCGCAACACCACCCAGCGAGAAGCTCAATATCGCTTGTATCGGCATCAGCGGCCAAGGTGGAGGCAATCTAGGCGCAGTCAGCGGCGAAAATATCGTGGCACTTTGCGATGTAGATACACGCCGGGCCGGCAAGGCGTTTGAGAAACACCCCCAAGCCAAAAAGTATCAGGACGTTCGCAAGATGTTCGATGAAATGGATCATCAGGTCGATGCGGTGGTGGTTTCCACGCCGGACCATACCCACGCGGTTGCAGTGATGTCGGCAATAAAAAGAGGGAAGCACGTGTATTGCGAAAAGCCGCTCGCTCATTCGATCTATGAGATTCGGCAGCTCGTCAGAGCCGCCCGCGAACATAAGGTGGTGACGCAATTGGGCAATCAGGGACATTCGTCTGACACCATACGTCTGTTCTGCGAATGGATATGGGATGGCGCCATCGGCAAGGTCCACGAAATACACGCCTGCTGCAGCGCAGTTCATTGTAAGATCGATCAGTTGCCCAGGCTCAAAGAGCAGCACGAAGTCCCGCCCGAGTTGAATTGGGACCTCTGGCTGGGGCCGGCCCAGTATCGTCCTTACCATCCGATGTATCTGCCCGGCAGTTGGCGAGGCTGGATGCCGTTTGGCTCCGGCACAATAGGCGATTGGGTATGCCACGTTGTCGACCCGGTCTTCTGGGCGCTGGACCTGGGAGCACCTAAGACCATTCAGGCCCAGGCCAAAGGATATGATCCGAAAGAGCACGCCGATACGTTTCCTGCGGGCACAATCGTCCACTACGAATTTCCGGCGCGCGGCAGCCGGGGACCGGTGAAGCTGGTATGGTACGATGGCGTGGAAAAGGTTCCGCATCCGAACGACTTAGAGCCCAACCGAAAGCCCCCTGATACCGGCGCGGTGGTGTACGGCGACAAAGGTACAATAACCTATGGCTCGCATGGCGCCGGCGGAGTGCGGATTATTCCAGAAGAGAAGATGAAGGCTTACAAGCAGCCTGCTAAAACTCTGCCACGGGTCCGAGGGCATCACCAGGACTGGCTCGGTGCAATTAAAAACAAAAAGCAAGCGGGATCGAATTTCGACTACGGCGGGCCGCTAACAGAGATCGCCCAGTTGGGGATTATCGCGACCAAGATGCTCGGGCGCAAGCTCGAATGGGACAGCGAAAACATGCGATTTACCAACTGCGACGAGGCCAACCAGTTCATCAATCCGCCCTATCGAAAAGGCTGGACGTTGTGACCCAAAGAGGACACGGGCGCGGAAGGATTGAACTCCATTGATTTAGCAACACGCGTGCGGGCTGTCGGGATAGATCGGCCGGCGCAGCACATCGGCGCGGGCGACTTGTTCGCGGCGGAAAAGTGACTCGCACGTTTGGGCCTGCTCGCGCAGTTTTTGCGTGTCCGCTTCGGTGATGGGACGATAGGACCGCCCGGCTTCGATTGCCTTATCGAGCAGATCGAGAAATGAAGGCGGTATCCCCGCCACGACGGGCCTCTGCGACAGGGTGAATCGCATCGCCAGGCTGACCTCTTGCTGGCTCTCAGTCGTTCGGTACCACCATTTGCGCGTCCTTTCGGCGCCTTGTGGCCAGGCACCCATGGACAGGGGCTTGATGGCCAGTACGGCTGCTCCTTGCTCGTTCGCCAGCTCGAGCACCTCTTTGCCGAACTCCATCTGGAAATACTCGACAAAATTGATGGGGAACATTACCGTATCGAAGCGGAAGCCCTGAAGGGCTGCCAGCGCGCCTTTGGTAGTGTGCGCCGAGAAACCGAGATACCTTACCTTTCCTTCTTCTTTGGCTTTCAGGAACGTTTCGATGGCACCGCCAGGCTCCAGGGCCTTTTTCACCTCATCGGGTCTGCGTATGCAATGCATCTGGTACAGATCGAAATAATCGGTCTTCAGCCGCTCAAGCGACCGTTCCAATTCCTTGCGGGCGCCTTCTTTGTCCCGCATCTGGGTCTTGCAGGCTAAGAAAATGCGGCTGCGATCAAGTCCTTGCAGGCCAATACCCATCTTGACCTCGGCCTCACCGTTGCCGTACGCGGGAGCCACATCGAAGTAGTTCACGCCCCGCTCGAAGGCTTGATGCAGCCCCGCGGTGCCGCGGTCCTGGTCGTAGTGCACCAGCGCCAGCCCCGGAAACCCGACAATCGAGATCTTCTGGCCGGTCCGGCCCAGCACCCGTCGCGGCAATCCCGCGACCTTTCCAGTTTCTTCACTCGAACCCGATTTCTCCGCCCGCAGAACTGATTGTACGCCGAGCGCGTAAGCTCCAGCCACGCCACCTGCGACCTTCAAAAATGACCGTCTCTTCATAACAATATCCTTGATTCCACTATTGAATCCACGTCAACAGAGCCGTATTGTAGATTGATCCAGATATGTGTCAATCTCCAACATCTCGGTGCAAGTTCCTGGCTCGGCCTCGGATCGCCATGCGGCGCTGCTATGCTGATCGAAGGGTGCAACGAAGGTGGGCACCCCAAGCCCTTCATCGGCGACGCCGTCTCTGCGGGCCGATTTTGCCCTTGATTTCTTCGGCGTAAAACGCCATGTTGAGATGTATGGTGATCGGTCGTGCTGCCGGCTCGCCGGGAGGGGCAGGGCGATGGATGCGTACCGAAAAGGCCTCCGGCAGCGCTCCGGGGCTAAAACGTCTGGAGGTTACTATGAGAACGTGCAGATTGCTTGCGCTCATTACGGCCGTGCTCGGGTGTTTGGTTTCGGTGTCTTTGCCGCTTCCAGCCGCATCAGGTGAGCGAGACACCACGTCCGAGATGGTGACAGTTGTGCCCCAGGAGATCGACGACCTGCTGGCCAACCCAGGCATGGGATGGGAAACATTCCATCGGACCCGCGACGAGGACAAAAACTTGCCGGATTGGATTCCCTCGACCGTTCACTACGCCCGCTGGGGCTGGGGCACGATCGAGCCGCAGCCGGGCAAGATCGACCACGCCTTTCTCGATGGGGTGTTGAAACAGACGCGCCAGGCAGGTCAGCGCCTGGCATTTCGGGTAATGTGCTGTTCGACCACG
Source organism: uncultured Pirellulales bacterium (assembly GCA_964586995.1). Lineage (GTDB taxonomy): Bacteria > Planctomycetota > Phycisphaerae > Sedimentisphaerales > Anaerobacaceae > JAFNGF01. The sequence continues at coordinate 4,524 of CAZPJZ010000251.1, forward strand.
CTCGGTCGGC
>CAZPJZ010000252.1:0-4519 GCA_964586995.1 uncultured Pirellulales bacterium
CTTGTAGCACTTGTAGTGCATCCGCCCCATGAATCCGAGTCCTGCGATCCCCACCTTTATCATATCTGTGCCCTTTCCACTTTGCTGCGACATTCTAACATTGACAATTGTCAATTGAAAATCGAAAATTGTAAATCGCAAGGTGATTTATGACGCCGAAAGAACGAATTTACGCTATTTTGAATGGTGATACTCACGACCGGCCTGCCGTCACGCCTATCTTCATGGCCTGGGCGGCAAACTTCATCGGGCGTACTTACCGGGACTATTACCTGAATGGGGACGTTCTGGCCCGCGCGCAGCTCGCGGTTGTTAGGGCGTTCAATCTGGATCAGATAAGTGCAATAAGCGACCCCTGGCGGGAAGCCAGCGCCTACGGGATGGAATTTGACTATCCGCAAGACGGTGTCGGCAAGCCCAAAGACGTGCTGATAAAAACCCGTGATGACATAGGGCGGTTGGAGAAGCTCGATGTCGAAAGTGCGGAGCGAACGAGGCAGCGCATCGAGAGCGTGCGAAAAATGGCCGCAAAGGTTGGAAAGACGCATAGCGTCTTGGGTTGGATAGAAGGACCAATGGCCGAATATGCGGACCTGCGGGGCATCGAGAAGGCATTTCTTGACCTAATAGATGACCCGCAGATGTTTATGGAGGCAGGCAACCTCATTGTCCAAAATGCAATTTCTTTTGCCATTGCGCAGATAAAGGCAGGGGCCGATATGATTGGCGTTGGTGACGCCGCCGCCAGCCTTATCGGCCCGAAGATGTACACCAACTATGTCCTGCCTCTGGAGCAGAAACTCTTTGCCGCCATCCATGATGCTGGAGCTACGGTGAAATTGCACATTTGTGGAAACATCACAAATATCGTAGAGCACATGGCCAAAAGCGGCGCCGATGTGATAGATGTCGATTGGATGGTTCCTCTGGAAAAAGCCAGACAACTGGTCGGGCCAGACATTGTATTGTGTGGCAATTTTGATCCATCGGCGGTTCTGCTTCAGGGCACACCCGAAGATGTTGCCGAGGCAGCCAGAAAGTGCATCAGAGCCGGCGGGCGAAAATTTTTCTTGATGCCCGGCTGCGAGGTCCCACCCGCTACGCCGCAGCAAAATATCCGGGCTTTCTGTCCCTGTGAGGGCTGCTTGATTCGGGAAGAATTGAAGTGCTGATTCTTCTTTTAAGGAGGACTGTTATGTTCGGTGTTTGTTCGAGGCGGCGCGCAATAGAGGCGGCTGTCGGTATAGTTCTTGGTTTGGCCTGGTTGTGCCCGGCACCTACAACTGCGGCTGGCAAATCGGTGGGCCTGAAGTTCTCCAGGCGGTGTTTAATGATCAGCCCTAATGAGGGTTGTGCCATCGCGGACGTGAATCGGGATGGCAAGCTTGATATCGTCGCCGGGACGCACTGGTTTGCAGCTCCGGATTTTATTCCGCGCCCGGTTCGTGACATCCAGCAGGTATCGCTCGGATTCGGCAGCCTGGACTTCTACGCTAACAACGGCGATCATATTTACGACGTGGACGGCGATGGTTGGCCTGACGTTGTTTCGGGCGGCTGGACGGAGGCAGAACTTTACTGGTACAAAAATCCCGGCAAGGACGCCCTCGAAAAGGGCTGGAAGTGGCAGCCGCACCTGCTGGTCAAGGCACGGGCGGAAAATGAGGCGTTTAGCTTGCGCGACATAGACGGCGACGGCGTGCCGGAAATCGTGGTCTTCTGCTGGGTAGCCAAAGCTCCGCTGGTGGCGTGGAAGCTGGGCAAAGACGCAGATGGCCGACCAACGGTGAGCCGGATCGTCCTCGGAGAGAGTGGCTGCGGGCACGGCTACGCCTTCGGCGACGTCAACGGAGACGGGCGAGAAGACATCCTTTGCGGAGCAGGCTGGTATGAGAAGCCGGCCGGTGACCCGCTTGCAAAGCCGTGGAAATTGCACCCTGAGACAGCCTTGCCGACTGCCAGTTCGCCATTTTTAGTTGTGGACGTCAACGGTGACGGCCGCAGCGACCTCGTTTGGGGCAGAGGTCACGATTACGGCGTGTACTGGTGGGAGCAAGGCCAGCCGCAGTCCGACGGGAAGACTACCTGGAAAGAGCACCTTATCGACAAATCATGGTCCCAGGCTCACAGCATGGCCTGGGCAGACCTGGATGGGGACGGCAGGGCCGAGGTGATCACCGGCAAACGGGTGCGCGGGCACGGCGGGCGGGACCCCGGAGCAAACGAACCGGCATGCCTTTACTATTATGCCTGGGACAGTGACGCCGCAAAGTTCATTCGTCACGCGATCGCTCCGCCGGGCGCCGGCGTCGGCACCGGCATGCAAATCTGCGCGGCGGACCTTAATGGCGATGGGCGGCCGGACATCGCCGTGGCAGGCAAGACGGGCACGTGGCTTCTAATCAACGAAGGCCCCGAGAAGTGAAAGACCGTTCCAAAGTGCTCCGACCTCGCGCAAATGGTCTGCGGCTACACGGTTGGTCTGCTACCCTGCGACTATCTCATGGCAGGACCTGTGCCGGTTCGCCCTGCCCACAGATGGACAGGGCTAACCGGCCGGCAATTCGTTGGTCAGGGCGAGTATGAGCCGCTCTCGATGAGAGAGGGTCTGTCCTGTTTTACTTTTTTCAGCGGTGTCGTCCACAGGTAGACTGTGTGGTCGATGTAGCTGCCATCGGAAGTTACCTTGACGATTTTGTCCGGCGTGACTCCTTTCATGTCGAAGTCGTGCGAGACGATCCGCGAACCGGGCTTGAGCTTATCCAACTGCGGGATCAGCTTAACATTCAACTCCGGGAGCAAGTAGAGAGTGATTACATTTGCCTTGCTCAGGTCGAGGGTGAAAATATCTCTCTGTTCGATTCTAACAAGGTGTCCAACGTTGTTCTTCTGCACGTTTTCCAGTGACTCTTTTATCCGGCGCGGGTCTATGTCGAAACCCACGGCTTTGCAGCCGTACTTCTTGGCTGCCGCCACGACGATCCGGCCATCTCCGCAGCCCAGGTCGTAGACCAAATCGTCTTTCGTGACCTGCGCCAGCTCCAGCATCTTATCGACTACTTCGGCGGGGGTCGGGACAAAGACGACGTCCGGAGCGCGGATTTCGGGAGGCTCGATTCTCGCCGCTGGGCGATTGTCCGGCTTGGTCAGTGAGATGCCATCCAGCGGCGGCTGAAGCTTTCTTATGTCCAGGCCGAAGGCCTCCAGGATCGTCGGAGCCACGTCCTGACGGCGGCCATTGCGATTCACGTTTCTGTTGTTAGTGGCCAGGAATACGTAGGGGGCGAAACTGTGCCCTTTTTCGTCCTCGTTGAACCCATGATCGGCGGTGACGTAGAAATGTGTCTTGTCGGCCAGGCCCAACTGCCTGACCTTGTCGATGATCTTGCCGGTCCAGAAGTCGTGCGAGATCAAGGCATCGTTGTACTCCTTGGAGTTCTCCCCGCTCTGGTGACCGCTGCGGTCAACCTGGCCGAAATGGACGAAGAGAAAGAAAGGCTTGTTTTTATACTTTTCCAACAGTTCAATCGCGCGGGCGCCGACCGTTTTGTCTTCCTTCAGGCCATTTTCGAACACGTCCATGCTCTCTTTGGTCAGGTAGTAGGGTTGGCCAGGGACCACGTTGTACTTCACCCCGTTCTCTACGACAATGGTGCCCTGGGTTTGCTGCTTCTTGCGCTGGGACTGCTTTGCTGCACCGGTAGTTTTTCCCCCGGTTGTTTTTATCTTGCCCGCTTGCGTACCGCTGCCGTCTTGTTGCACTTTCGTCTTTTTAGGCTCGGCGGCGCCAACGTTGCCCGACTTGGCGATTATGGCCGCCGTGACAAATTGGCTGGGGCCAAAGTGTTTTTCCAGCCGCTCGAAAATAGTAAGACCCTTTGGTATCGGCTGATACTGGCGATTGCTGTGAACGCCCGTAACCTCCGGGTAGTAGCCGGTGAGAATCTGGGCCCAGCCGGCCTTGGTGTCGGTCTTACCCTCCACGTCAATCTCGACATAAGAGCCTTGGTCAATGAGCTTTTGGAGGTTGGGCAGTTCCTTGCGCGCGAGACACTCGTTTACATGGTTTCGCTGGGCCCCGTCCCATCCGAACAGTATTACGTTCTGTGGGCGGTCTGCAGCCCGGACCGAAAGCGGAATAGCCGCCATAAGACCCATGATCACCCACGACCCCACAACTCTCTTTAACATTGCTTCATCCTTTCAAAATTACTTCCAGCGACATTTTTCCCGAGTACAACGCCTTGCACGATGCTCAGCAAATCGGGGCTAAAAGAATAGCAAATGTGCTTGGTAAATGCAAGATGTGTACTCCGCGCCGCCCGATTGTCTCCACCAAGACCGTGCTTTATTTGAAGTTCCTTTTGCCACTTTCTGAAACGATCTCTCTGACTTGCCCTTGCGCGTTATTATCTGCGAACACGTGGCTGTGCACCGCCAGCCCAATGGAAGAGACGTTTCGTTACAAATCTTTTCGCGATGTCACGAACTCTTCCACCTTGCGCCGCGAGAGTGGAGC
>CAZPJZ010000253.1:0-4504 GCA_964586995.1 uncultured Pirellulales bacterium
CAAAGCGCAGCACAAACCTTCTCCATTCGGCGTCCACTGCCTTTTCCAGCGATTTGTCGATCTCGTCGCCCGCCTGTCTTTTGGCCTCCTGATACAGAAGGATCTCGGATATTCTGCTGGTAACCGCCTCTTCGACATGTGGCCTGGCCCACACCTTGAATTGCTCAAGACTACCGGCCTGCGCCAGCGGGCCCAGAAATTCCGCCAGCGACATGAACATCTGATTATACTCCATGGGTGTCGCCATGATGTCGTCGCAGGTTACAGTCTCGTTGCCTACCATCAGCACGCCGGGCTGGCCTGCCTTTCGGATGGCAACGCGGCGCTGAAGTTGATTCTGGCTCGAGGCCGAGTTGCCACTGTCTGCGCAGCCCCCGGCAAACAACAGAGCAGAAAAAGACCACGCCAAGACTTCCTTCAACCAGCCGTAACTTCTTCGCTCGATCATCTTTTTTAATTGCGATTACTGCGGATTTCCTCGCAGACCGATTTCGTCAGCCACCTGGCGCATCCCCATAATCACATCGCCGATAAGCTCGCTCAATTGTACGCCCAACATTTGGGCGCCTTTTTCGATCACATCGCGATTCACGCCGGCAGCAAAGGATTTCTCTTTCCATTTCTTTTTGACGGACTTAGGCTCCATGTCCATGACGCTCTTGCTCGGCCGAACCAGCGCCGTGGCCACTACCAGCCCGACAAGCTCATCGACGGCGTATAATGTCTTCTCCAAGTCGCTTTGCGGCTCGACATCCGTGCATAGACCCCAGCCGTGTGATAGCACCGCCAGGATATAATCCTCTGGCCAACTATGTGCCCTGAGAATCTCCTCGGTCTTTTTGCAATGCCGGTCAGGGAATTGCTCATAGTCCAGGTCGTGCACCAAACCGATAACGCCCCACTTTTCCTCATCATCGCCGCGTTTACGGGCACAATATCGCATCACCGCCTCAACCGCTAAGGCGTGCTTAATCAAGCTCTCATTCCTATTGTATTCTTTCAGCAATGAAAAGGCTTGTTCGCGTGTCGGCTTGACTTCGGCCATACTCTGCTCCCGTATACCCTGAGAATCTTTGTCTGCCCGCCCCTGCCGATTAGGACAAGCCCTGCCCACAGGTGGCAGGGCCAACAGGCGGGCTGGCGATGGCGGTTAATCTAAGCCAAAGAGCACAAAATTGCAATTTCTATTCTGCCAGTAGTACTCAGCGATTCGGTTGGGTAGCTCCAGACTCTCCATACACTCTCAAGTCAAAAACCAGTATCCCTCTGCCGACACCTGCGGGATCGCCTGTCTTGGCAAATTGAAATGGTACAAATCGGCCGTCGTCACTAACCACGGGATTGGAGGCTTTGTAGCCGGGATAGTCGCCGCAAAATGTCAGCCTTTCCGTTTTGCCTGAGCCGTCCAGAGCCAGCTTGTAGATGTCGACATACTGTGACCCTTTTCTGTTATGCTTATCGCACTCGACCAGCGTATGCTTACCATCGGGAAAAATGCCCTCCGGCTCATCGTACCGGTCCGGCGCAAGCGAATAGTTCGTAATCTTACCCGTCTGAAGATTTAGGCCCATAACTTCTGTGCCCTGATACCCATACGCGCTGAATATCAGCTCCTTTTCGTCCGGTGGGCGAAAGTTTTGCGTCTCCGGGCTGCACTCGAAAGGCAAATCACGCCGGTCCAATATCTTCTTTTTGTTTGCCAGTTCAGGCTTACCGTTCTTATAAACGATATCCGCCATATAGAATGCCCCCACCCTGCGTCCAGGCAATTCGCATATTTCTACGTGAAACCGCAGGGCCTTCGAAGCACTTTTCGCCCAGCGGTGTTGGCGGGCCGGAAAGGTCCTTTTTGAGCACCCATAATTCCGCGTTTTTCTCGCTTCGGCTTGGCCATGGATCGTTGGCGTCAAACTGCCTTGACCCGGACAGCAGAATGTCACCATTGGCTAAATAAAGCGCCCGCGTGTAACCCTCGTGAAAATAATGGTGCGTCATCGGGCGAATAATTCCTGTCGCCAGCTCTATTTCATACACGTCACCGAAGGTCTTTTCCAGAAATAATATCTTCCTGCCATCCGCCGTAAGGCGTCCCTTGTGGGAGTGCGACCAGTCCGCCCTTTCGCCGAAGTGCGTCACCTGCTTTATATGCGCCGGCAGCTCATCCAAGGGAGATCCGCCTTTGGCATCACTTGCCTGGCAATTCGTACAGATTGCAACGATAAAGCCCAATACAAGAAGCTCAAACCCTCGACCTGCCTTCGACAACATAATTTCGCCCTTTTATTTGTAGGTTCGCCCTAAGTACTCGACGATAGCTTTTTTCAGCTCGAGCGGGTCAATTATGCCCAACCGGCGGTAGATAATTTCGCCGCCCGGCTTAATCAGAAGAGTGTACGGAATACCATCGAAAGATTCTCTGCCAACGGCTTCCACCAGTTGATACATATCTTCCGAGCTGAACAAGTAGTTTCTGCAAGATGCCTGCTGCTTCTTCAAGAAAGATAGGGCTACGTCCTTTCTATGAGGCGAATCGGCACTTATAGTTATAAGCTCGAAATCTCGCCCGCGGTACATCCGGTGGATGGCGACAAGCTCCGGGAACTCTACCACGCACGCTCCGCACCAGGTGGCCCAGATGCTGACCAGCCGCAATTTCTGTGAGTCGTTCTTGATGATTTTTCTTACGCCGTCGGCATCGATCATTTCAAGCGATACGGGTTCTTTAGCCCACCGCTCGAAAGCCTCTGTCACCGAGCCGCGTTTGCCGGCCCACTTGATCGAACAGCCAAACGCCCTGGTCTTTTCGACGGGGACTTTTTCGCCCGCCAGCAAGGCTTCAATCGCATTACGCGCATCATGGGATTTTACCTTATCAGGCGTTTCGGAGTCGTCAACCCGCCCGACATATCGCAGCTTACGCTCCTTATCAAAGATAAACACGTGCGGCGTCGCGACCGGCCCGTAAGCCCGGCTGACTTTCTGCGTGTCCCCGTCATAAAGATAAGGGAAATTAAATCTCTCATCTTTCGCCCGGATTTTCATATCTTCAAGAGAATCGCTCACATCGGTGTAGCCTAATTCATCCAGCCGCACTGCTTGCGGGTCGTTAGGTGAAATGGCAACCACCGCAACGCCTTTGCCTTTGTAATCCGCCGCCAGTTTCTTGATTCTGTCTTCGTATGCCTGGGCAGTCGGGCAGTGATTGCAGGTGAAGATAACCACGAGAATGTCGGCCCGAGCGAAATCCGCCAGTCTGTATTTTCGCCCATCCACGCCGCGCAGATTGAAATTCGGCGCCTTCTCATCAATATCCAGCGTTCTGATCTTTTCCGACTCCGCGGCGCCCAAACCTGCCGCTAAAAATAGCGCTGTGATTGCAGCCAAAAGACATCCATTAAACTTGTGCATCGCTAAATCTCCTTCCCTAAACCAGCGTCTCTATGACAATCAACTTACGGCTGGGCTCGCCAGCCGGTTCTTTCTATCCGCTCAAATTCGGCCTGAATATCGGTCCCCTCATAAAACGACAGCCAGCCCCGCAATCGGTGTGTTTGCCCCGGCTCTAAATCGGGAAACTTCGGGTCCGAATGAAAACACGGGCATTGCTGATTGCCCCAGGGCCTCTGGCAATTCTCCCAGGCCGTGATAATCCACCGCCGACCATCGCTGCTTCGGCAAGCCACATACGGATTGGTGAATATCTTATTATCGTTGGTCTGCTGCTCGAAACCCTTGGCCATCTTCGGCATCACGCATATCTGTACCCGCAGGTCCGTCAGCCTTTCATTCGTACCATTTTTGAGCCATAATTCCATGTGTACCGCTTCACGCGTTGGGCTTACCTTCGCGCCGAATGTAATCCCATTGGGAAGCTCTCGCTCGATGTCCAGCACTCCTTTGGGGTGTCGGTTCCACTCCAGCTTTGGCAGTCTAATGTCTTGCTTGGTCCATATCGTATCGATGTGTGCATGAGCAAGATAGGTCAGGCCCAGGTTAGACCAGATAGCTTCGGGCAGATCCATGACGGCGTAGCTATTAGGATCCCAGGGCGTAAAGACGCTGAATTTTGTCTCCCGCTGCGGATCGATTGCTCCTTCCAGAAAGCCAATTCGCGGATGCCGTCCGCCCGGATACGGCAGCACCAACGAGGGCAGTTCTTCCAGCCGCTTGGGCCTATTGTCCGGCCTAATTTCAAATCTCTTTAGAGCCGCAATGATTTCTTCCTCCGTCAGACCGGTGGCGGCGGTTATCTCTTGGCGTGAGAAGCGGTGATACCACACCATATTCTTGAGCCAGTAGTCCAACTCCCAATCACTTCCTGGCGTGCGCCAGCTTGTAGAATTGGCGTCCTTTTGCTCAACCTTCCACTTCAAACGCGCGAAGTACTTCTTCCTGACGTGTTCCACGTGCCCATCATTGAATAATATGTTACACCCATCTCCACGATGATTCTCCGTACTTAATATCTCAGGCCCACCATACCGGTTCCAGCCGCCATCGGTCT
>CAZPJZ010000254.1:0-4490 GCA_964586995.1 uncultured Pirellulales bacterium
CCAATTACCAGCGGGATGGATATATGCGGCTGGATGACAACGGCGGAGGCGGGCCGAACTATTGGCCCAACTCCATGGGCGGGCCGGCGCCAGACCCGAGCGTGGCAGAGCCGCCCATCGACCTGGAAGGTCAGGCCGCACGGCACCCGCAGGAAGTCACCGATGACGACTTCTTCCAGCCCGGTGAGCTCTACCGCCGCGTGATGAGCGATACCGACCGCGAGCACCTGATCGGCAACATCGTTGCCCATCTGGGCAACGCGCAGAAGCGCATTCAGCTTCGACAAGCCGCCCTGTTCTTCAAGGTGGACCCGGACTACGGCCGACGGGTAGCCAAGGGATTGGGCCTCGATGTCAAGCAGGTCGAACGTCTGGCGTCGATGTCACAAGAGGAGAGAGTTAAGGCGACATCGGCCTGAGCCTGTCGCCAGCGAAAAATCGAAGTTGGACATAGAAAGGTGATTGAACTGATCGACCAAATCAAATGAAAAATGAAAGGAGCATACCGTATGTGTAATGAGAACAGATTGCCGTTGATAGGGGAGAAGGCCCCGTCATTCAAAGCTGAAACCACCCAAGGACCCATCACCTTCCCCGATGACTTCAAAGGTAAGTGGGTCGTGTTTTTCTCTCACCCGGCCGACTTTACGCCGGTCTGCACCACGGAGTTTATGACCTTCGCTTCGATGCAGCCTGAGTTCGAGAAGCTCAACTGCAAGCTGCTGGGGCTGTCCATCGACAGCACCTACAGCCACATCGCCTGGCTGCGGACCATCAAGGAGAAGATCGAGTACAAGGGCATGAAGAACGTCGAGGTGACCTTCCCGGTCATCAGTGACCTGACAATGGAGGTCTCTAAGGCCTTCGGCATGCTTCAACCGGCCGCCAGCAGCACGCAGGCGGTGCGGGCGGTGTTCATCATCGACCCCAACGCCGTCGTGCGGGCGATCCTCTATTATCCCCTCAGCAACGGGCGAAACATTGAAGAGGTGAAGCGGCTGCTGGTTGCGATGCAGCATTCCGACGAGCACAAGATTGCCACGCCGGCCAACTGGCAGCCGGGCGATGACGTGATCGTGCCGCCTCCGGGCTCTTGTGGCGTCGCCAAGGAGCGGGTGGCCAAGCCCGCGGCGGACACGAAGGTGCTGGACTGGTTCATGGTCCTGAAGAAATGTCCGCACGGAACCAAATAGGCCGGACGTGTTCAAGATGGTACAATCCGTACTGCAGGCGGCGGGAGTGCCGCCGCCCACAGTTCTTTACTGGCCCTACAAAAAAGGAGACACGCAATGATCGGAGAGAAAGTCGCCGCAGCACTGAACCTTCAGATGAACCGTGAGTTCTACAATTCGAGGCTTTACCTGTCCATGGCGGCCTATTTCCATTCCATCAACATGGAAGGGGCGGCACGATGGATGGAATCGCAATCCCAGGAAGAGACGGGACACGCGATGCGTCTCTACAAACATCTTCAGGAGCGAGGAGTTCGCATTCTCCTGGCGGCGGTCGAAGCGCCGCCCACGAAATGGGACAGTCCCCTGGCGGCTTTCGAAGCGGCCTATGAGCACGAGTGCAAGGTCACAAGGGAATTCGATGAACACCTCGAACTTGCACGCAAGGAGAAGGACAACGCCACCATCAACTTCCTGCAATGGTTCGTGAATGAGCAGGTTGAAGAAGAGGCATCTGTGGATGCGGTTGTCCAGAAGCTCAAGATGGTCGGCGAACGCAGCAGCGGCCTGTTCATGCTGGATCGGGCCTTGGGCGAGCGCAAGGCGCAGGATTAGCCGGCCTAAGAGACTGGAACTGGATCGCATCGGCATCATCCAGGACGGACAGACGCGGACAAAATGCTGACGAACACAGTAGCGTTACCAATCAGGTTTTGGGCCGGTGCGTTATGAGGCGGTACTTGCAGGCCTGCCTGCTACAGCTTCAACAACTGTTTGGATTGAACAGCGGTGCTTGAATTTATCACAGATAAAGAAATCTATGACAGGGTGATATGCCAGCGCGTTCCCAGGGCCACGAAGTATCTTTGGCTGGCAACTGCAGATTTGAAGGACCTGTACGTGGATAAGCGGGGCAGGATGGTGCCTTTTCTGGAAGTATTGTCCGATTTGGCCAGAAAGAAGGTCGAGATAAGGTTGCTTCATGCCAAAGAGCCTGGCAAGGCTTTCAGGGAAGATTTTGACCGCTACCCGAATTTGATAAGCGGCATTGAAAGGATATTGTGTCCCCGGGTGCACTTCAAGTCTGTTGTTGTCGATGGCGAATTTGCCTATGCCGGCAGTGCCAACCTCACCGGCGCCGGTATGGGTGCAAAAAGCGCCGGCAAGAGAAATTTCGAATCCGGCATCATTACCGATGACCAGGGAATTATAGGTAAGATTATGGAGCAGTTTGATAAGCTCTGGCGGGGCGAGCATTGCCGGCAGTGCAAGAGAAAGGAATTTTGTGCTGATTACAAAGACCTCTTAGCTAAATGAAGTGCAGGGCATATCTCGATATAGAGACTACGGGCTTAAGCCGTTATGACTGTCAGTTGACGGTAATTGGTATTGGTCTTGAGCAGGGCGGGCATATCCGACTCGTGCAGCTTATAGAGGATGATCTGTATGAGCGGCTGCTGCTGAAGGTGCTCGAAGGTGCGGATGTGATTTATACGTATAATGGCAGCCGATTTGATTTACCGTTTATTAGAACCCAGCTTGGCATCGACCTGGCCCGGTGCTTTTGCCACAGGGATTTGATGTATGACTGCTGGCATAAGAATTTGAAAGGCGGGTTGAAGGCCGTCGAGAGAAAGCTGGGCATACAGAGAAAACTGCAAAATGTCGATGGCTACGTCGCAGTGCAGCTTTGGTGGGATTATGTGAATAACCGCAATTTCAGTTCATTGCAGATGCTGCTTGCCTATAACGCTGAGGATGTTGTTAATCTGAATGTGCTAAGGACAAGGCTCGGTGTCAGATAACCGCCTCCTAGTGCCGGTGCAACGCTTGCAACAAAAGGGCCCGAACGCAAAGCATCACGCATTCAGCAAGGACGCTGCGATTGCCGCGGGCTTGGCCGATCGTATCCGGCGATTCGGTCATTCTTGAAGGTCCTCTGTGGGCGGGAGACGGCTTGCGACCCCGGCTTTGCGGACAAGCTCATACACCCAGTCTTCGAAGAACAGAGGATAAAGATGCATTTTCTCCGTTGTTAGCCTGATCCCTTCTTTCGACAGCAAGGCTCTTAGCTGGTCCTTATGATGCGGAAATTGGGCTGCAATCCTCTTTTTGTATAGCCTTCTAAGCATCCTCGACCGCCTTCGTCTGATGTGCTCAGCCTTGCCGGTCGCCCGGAAAAACCGCCTTATCCTATCGACCCTCATGTCCTGGCCCTGCTTGAAATAGCGGACCAGTCTTCCTGGAATCTTGTCCGGCAGCACAAACTCGTCATCGATTCGCTGAAGCTTAATCTCCTTCGGCTCATAGTGAATAAACGGATCGAAGAAGAAGACCGCCGGATGATAGTCTATGCGGTGGGCGGCCAGGTGGGGCACAAAAACGTCTAACGACTCGCCCGGCTGAAACAAATTTCCAGGCCCATCTCCAATCAGGATCGTGTAGCACAGCTTATTGATGTCTCTGCGATTGTAGCCGACTACTTTATTGTAAGTGCCTTGAAGCATGGGCAAAGTGGCCCTTCGCACGTCAATTATCAGTAGCTTTGCTGAGACCGTATCCTGTGCCATGCCTTCAATTTCTGCGTGCATCTGTCGTATTGCCGCCTTTTGCGGCCTAATCAATTCACAGTTTTTCATCCTCGGATCATTATGCAGCCTTTCATAGACGTCCGTTGCCAGAGCGTCGTCCAGAGTGAGAATATATATCTTGTTCTCCCTTCTTGGGTGACTCAATATATCGTATTTAGAATCTGTAAGATGGTAAGTATATTCCATCTTTGTCTGACCTTTCGCAGGCCGATCTGTGCCGTTTTGTCCAGGTCGCCGGGCGACTGCCACTCCACTATCTACAGTTGGTCTGCCGAATGGTTCGGGAAATATCTACCATGCCAGACTACGAAAAAGGAGACACGGGCGAGCCTGATACAGCGTATCATCACCCTGTCTCCCCGTTGCACAGTGCCCTTGTATTGGTCTTTTGGCAAGACTTTGTGTCTGCACTCGCAACGCATATATTCTAAGAAAAGGGCGGCCAAAAACCAAGCGAATTGTCGCCGGAATTGTTCACTAAAAAAACGAACATGCCTCCGGCCGACCTTGAAAACATGCCATACACTAACAGGCGTGATTTAATTGCCGACCAAGTTCTCACGGCGCACTTTGTTATTTGCACTCATTCGGCCGCTAAGGTGTAATGAAATCGCACCAACCTACACAGAACCATCCCCAAAATGCTCTTGAGCTGGTAGGATGGCGCAGCTTTGCTGCCCATGCGGCTCGTAGGGTGGGCTGTGCCCACCAGTTAGAATGCAGGAGT
>CAZPJZ010000255.1:0-4475 GCA_964586995.1 uncultured Pirellulales bacterium
TGTAATTCGCAGTAGTTTCCATAATCTACCTTCCTTCGCAGACTGCAGAAAACCCGCCTGCAATCATATCTTTTCACCGGTCGCAAAAAATGTCTCTACGGGAACACCATTATGTCTCTGCTCCGTCCAGAACGCAACTGAGACAACATCGTCAACGGTTTTAATCAGCTCTTCCCCCTTTCTGACGCCAAGATGCGAATCACATTGATTATCCGGTCCGGAGCATGTGTTGGCCAGAAAAATATTTCAGAAAAAGCCAACATTCGTTACCGCCGGCAGCAAGCAACTTACAGAGTGATGGCCACATGTTCATGCCACATTCAGGTCATATCATCAATTTCCCACATGAAGGCTTTCACACCCTCCGAACCCAGCTTCTCTCGCATTCGGCGGACTGTTTGCATCAGTTTGTTGGCATCGGCCTGATCGGTAACCACAAAGGTGCCGTAGTTTACCCCCGGCCAGACATCCGTATTCAAATGGGGGTCGCTCAGCTTGCCTCTGCCCAGCGTGTTTGTGAACTTGGTGTAGCAGTCAATGCCGACAGATTCCAGCGCTTCATTCACTTCTCCGTCTATTGCCACATTGTGTACGATCAGAACGGCTTTCATGACTTTTTCCCCCTGCCTTCAAAAAAGCTGTAAAGGCTCGGCATCAGAACCAGTGTGATCACGGTTCCGACCAACAGACCTCCAATCACGGTCACTGCGAATGGCACCCAGATCTCAGAACCTTCTGCTCTGGACAGAGCCAGAGGAATCATCGCAAGTACGGTCGTGGCGGTGGTACATATCACAGGTCGCAATCTGGTGCGTCCTCCATCGATCACCGCCGAACGCACGTCGTAGCCTCTGCGCCGCAGTATCCCAATGTAGCTGATAAGGACAATGCCGTCATTGACTACGATGCCGACCAGCATAATCAATCCGATAAAGGTGACAATACTCATCGTCTGACCGGTCAGCGCAAGAGCAATAACTACCCCCACGATGCCAAAAGGTATCGAAAGAAAGATAATAAATGGGTCACGGTATGATTCAAACTGCGAGGCCATCACCATATATACCAACACCATTCCCAGCGCCACAGCTATTATCAGCAGTCTGAATGCTTCCGTTCTTTCTTTTTCCGCCCCGGCGAATTTGTAACTGAAGTTCGGCGGAGCCGAAATCCTATCAATCACCTTTCTAACGTCTTTCACTACCGAGCCGAGGTCTCGGCCGCGCACTTCACCAGACACCGTGATGTAGCGCGCCTGGTCCTTGCGCTCGATCATCGTCGGGCCAAAGCCGTACTCGATGGTGGCAACGTTGGCCAGGCCAACCCGCCCACCGCCGGGCAGACTGATAAAAACATCTCGTAAGTCCTCAATCCGCTCGCGATCCTTGGGCTGAAGTCGAACTTCCACGTCATATTCCTCTCCCCCCTCACGATACCGGGTTGCGGTGCTGCCCGCAAAGAATGTTTCTATGGTTTTTCCGATGGTTCTGACATCGAGACCTAATCGGGAGGCCTTTTCCCGGTCCACGTTAACTTTGATCTCGGGCTTTTCCTCCTTCCGGCTGACTCTAATATCTTCCACACCGGCCACGCTGGCCATTGCTGCACTAACAGCCTCCGCATAGCTCCTCGCTTTGTCCATATCGTGTCCGTAAAGTTCGACAGCAAGAGCACCTGCGGTTCCGAACATCATTTGCTCAAGTGGGTCTTCTGCACTGTAGCGAATGACCGCTCCAGGGACATCGCCTGTAATCTTGCGCAGCCGATATATGATCTCATTCGGCGACGCATCGCGCTGCCTCTTTGGCTTCAACCGGAGAAACACAATCCCTTTGTAGCTTTCTTCCTCGGTGGCAAAGTACGAGCTGGCGCCGCCATAAACGCCCCATCGCAGGAAGCAATCCTGCCTTTCGGGAACATTATTTTCAAGAATGGTCTGAAACTGTTGTGCCACCAAGCCCGTCCGCTCATAGCGCGTGCCGATGGGCAGCTCGTAGTTTACCGACAATCGGTTCTGGTCCTGCTGGGGAATGAATTCGGTGCCGACAAACTTGATCAATCCCACGCTCCAGATAAACAAAAGCCCGCACGAAACGAAGACGGTTTTCGGGTTTTTCAGCGACCAATCCAGGAATCTGACGTATAGCTGTTCGGTCTTGCTCAGAACGGCCTCGCCCCAACGATAGAAGAAGTCCAAAATGGACCTTGAAGAGCCCGGGTTGTTAGCTTTAAGCAGCTTCGAGGATAGCATGGGTACGAGCATAATGGCGGTAAGCAGCGAAGCTACCAGAGCCATCGTAATGATAGCTGCGAACTGTCCGAATATTACGGCGGTTATTCCGCCGACAAATATTATAGGCGCAAAGATAGAAATAGTCGTTAGTGTAGAAGCCATCACCGCCACGCCGACTTCATTTGCCCCCGAGACGGCGCCTTCCCTGGCTCGCTGACCCCTGCTGCGATGACGATTAATATTGTCCACAACCACAATAGCATTATCTACCACCAGGCCGACTGCTATAGCCAGAGCAGCCAATGAGATGTCATTGATAGTGTACTCAGCCAAGTACATCAACAAAAACGTAATAATCAGCGAGGTCGGAATGGCGGCGGCAACTATAAGAGCAGCTCGAAAATCTTGCAGGAAGAATAGAAGCACGATGAACACGAAAAAGATCGCCCAGAAAACTGTATTGCGCAGATTGCCTATGCTGGCCACGATGAACTCCGAGTTGTCCATAACGGTCCTGACCTGAACATCGGGGGGCAGAGTTCTGCTTATCTGCTCGAGCTGCTTTTTAACCGCCCGCACGACCTCGACTGTGTTTTCGCCGCTTTGCTTTTGTATGAACGCGGCCATCCCATTTTGGCCGTTTATCCGCACGTCATAGGTTCGCTCTTTGAAGAAATCTCTTACGTCAGCGACATCTTTCAGCTTTATAGGTATGCCGTTACGGCGAGCCACGACTACTTCGCCGATCTGCTCGGGACTGGAGAATTCTTCGGGCGTGCGGAGCAGGTAGTCCTTATAGCCGGTTCTTATGTTACCGCCGGGCGCGCTTATGTTTTGGGAGGCAAGAGTTAGCTTTATCTGGTCAACCGACAAGTTTAGCGCCGCGAGTTTATCACGGTCGATGTCCACCCGGATCTGCCGCTCCAGACCGCCGCCGGCCGTAGCCGAAGCAACCCCTTTTACCCGCTTCAGAGGGTCAACAATCTGGTCGTCAACAATATCCTGCAGGTATGGATAGCTGTCCTCGGCAGTAATCGCAATAATCATGATGGGCATCATGGACAGGTCAAACTTGAAAATGACCGGATTTCCAGCCTCTTCCGGCAGTCGCCCCCTAATCAGGTCAATCTTTTCACGTACATCGTTGACGGATTCATCTATTTTTTCTCCCCAATTAAACCTTAACGTTACCGATGACAGCCCTTCCTTGGATATCGAGATGACCTGATCGACTCCGGAAATGGTGCTTAGAGTATCCTCCATGGTCTTGGTTAACAGAGTCTCTATTTCCTCCGGCCCCGCTCCCTCGTAGGCGGTCAGCACGGACACAGCCGGTATCTCCAATTCCGGCATCAGATCCAAGCCCAGCATAGATAGCGAGGCCAGTCCCAGAACCACCATGGCAACGAATATCATTATGGTGGTCACAGGTCTGTTCACGGAAAGCTCGGCAAGCTTCATTTTATGTCCTCCAGCCGTACGACTTCGACCGCAATCCCGTCGGTCAGATAGTTCATCCCATTAACCACCAGAGTTTCGCCGGGTTTCAGACCGTCCGTTATTTCGCAATTCGGGCCTTCAATTATGCCAGGTTTCACAAAGCGCTTGCGGGCAATCCCGTCTTCGGCCACGTACACGTAGTAAGGATTGATTTTGCCCCCGAGAATGACGTCACGAGGGATAACCACGACACTGTCCTTGCGCTGCGTAATCAACGTAACCCTGGCAAACATGCCGGGTTTGAGCAGCAATTCACTATTGCCCAGGCGTATCTCAACCTGGACGGTGTGCGTTTGCTGGTCAAGAGCGGGATGAACCGAATATACCTGCGCGTCAAATACTTTGCCTGGGAACGTATCAACCCTGATTTCAGCAGGCGTTCCAACGGCAACTTCTCCAGCATGTTTTTCCGCCAGAGCCACAATCACTTTGACCGTTTTCATATCGGCCACAGTAACTATAGGCGCGCCCGGGCTGACCAGATTGCCCTGGTCGATGTGCTTCTTAGTGACCGTGCCGTCAATTGGTGAGGTAATTGTGGATTCTCGCAGATTTATTTCGGCCAGCTCCAGAGCGGCTTTGGCCGAATCCAGTCTGGCTGCCGCCAGTTCCGCTGCCGTTACGGCCTTGTCTCTGGCCTGCTCGGTGACTGAGCCGGCCTCGTACAGGGCCATGATGCGATTCTTTTCTCGCTGGGCGTCTGCCAGCTCAACTTCTGCAGCTTTGACCGCACCCTTAGCCG
>CAZPJZ010000256.1:0-4461 GCA_964586995.1 uncultured Pirellulales bacterium
GCCCGCGAGCTGGCCAAGAAGAATGTCACCGCCAATTGCGTGGCGCCGGGGTTTATCGACACCGAGATGAGCAGAAAGCTGCCGCCGCCGGTCGTAGAAGCCGCCACGCAGTTGATCCCGATGCGGCGAGTGGGCAGCGTTGAGGATGTCGCCCGAGCGGTGGCTTTTTTGGCCAGTGACGAGGCCGGCTACATCACCGGCCAAGTACTTTGCGTGGACGGCGGAATGGCGATGTAGTCCATTGCGGCAGGCGGCGGACGGCACCGGCGCGAAAACGGCAGCTCTTAGCCGGGCGATAGACGGGGCAAAAAAATAAAAAAATGTTTGTAGAAGAGTGCCTAAGCAGGTAACATACCCGCCAACGTGTCGAGTCCGGCACGTGGCGGTTTGGCAACTAGTACTGTAATTCGGGAGCAATTGGAAGCTTACAGGTACAGATTCCTATTTGGTTAGGGAGGAAAAAACCAGTGAGTGTTGATGAGATAGATGCCCAGGCCATTGAGCAGAAGGTGATCGAGATCATTAGCGAGCAGATGGGCGTGGACAAGTCTGAAATAACACGCGAGACCTCGTTTATTAACGACCTGAATGCCGACTCGTTGGATACCGTGGAGCTGGTTATGGAGTTCGAAGACGAGTTTGACATGAGCATTCCGGACGAAGAGGCCGAGAAGATCCAGACCGTCGGCGCCGCGATAGACTACATTATCAATGCGGCACGATCCAGGAAGCAAGAATAGCGAATACGTTTGGCATGAACAGACGACGAGTGGTTATTACAGGCTTAGGTTGTGTCACAGCCTTGGGTGAGTCTGCCGATGAGCTTTTTGCCGCTTTGTGCGCCGGCAAGAGCGGCGTTTCCATGATTGAGTCCTTCGATGCAAGCGCCTTTGCCGCCAGGTTTGGCGGCGAGATAAAAAATTTCGACGTAACCAGGTACGTTGATCGGCGCGAAGGCAAGCGAATGGATCGCTTTACCCAGTTCGCTGTCGCCGCGGCAATTCAGGCCGTCAAGCAGAGCGGCCTGGACTTCTCAAAGGAAGAGCCCCTGCGGGTGGGCGTGATCGTCGCCACCGGCATCGGCGGCATCAAAGAAATCGAAGAGCAGCACATAACGCTTCTGCATAAAGGACCCAAGAAGGTTTCACCGTTCGCCGTGCCCCGACTGATGGCCAATGCCGCCAGCGGGACCATTGCCATATACTACGGCCTGAAAGGGCCCAACTTCTGTGTTTCCAGTGCTTGTGCCTCGGCCAATCATGCCATCGGTGAAGCCTTCTGCAACATCGTCGCCGGCCGAAGCG
The DNA here is from genome assembly GCA_964586995.1 of uncultured Pirellulales bacterium. Lineage (GTDB taxonomy): Bacteria > Planctomycetota > Phycisphaerae > Sedimentisphaerales > Anaerobacaceae > JAFNGF01. The sequence continues at coordinate 1,305 of CAZPJZ010000256.1, forward strand.
ACGTCGTAATAACCGGCGGAACCGAAGCGGCCCTGACCCCCATCGGACTGGCCTCTTTTTGTGCCGCAAGGTCACTCAGCACGCGAAACGACAATCCGGCGGCGGCATCCAGACCGTTTGACAGAGACCGCGACGGATTCGTCCTGTCCGAAGGAGCGGGCATCTTGATCCTGGAAGAATATCAGCACGCCCGAAAGCGGGGCGCAAATATGTATGCCGAGATGCTCGGCTACAGCGCCACCGATGACGGCTATCACATCACCGCCCCGCTGCCGGACGGCAACGGTGCAGCAGCAACCATGGAATTGGCGCTCAAGGATGCTCAAGTCGACAAGGAAAGCGTTGACTATATCAACGCGCACGGCACTGCCACCGAGCTGAACGATATCGCCGAGAGCGCGGGTATCCGTTCCGTCTTTGGCCAGCACGCCTATCAGATCCCCGTTAGCTCCACCAAGAGCACCCTGGGACATCTGCTGGGCGCCAGCGCCGCCGTCGAGCTGATAGCCTGCGTAAAAGCCATAAACCAATCCGTCATCCCCCCTACCACGAATCTGGAAAATCAGGACGAGCGCTGCGACCTGAAGATGGATTTCGTACCGCTGGAAGCGCGGCACGCAAAAGTCGATATTGCAATGAGCAATTCCTTCGGCTTCGGCGGCCATAATTCCTGCCTGGTCGTGGGCAAAGTTTAGCTCGAAACGGATCAACACCGACAACAGCACCCAATAACAGGGACTTCTCAACCACGGATTAACACGGACGCCGTCCCGAGGTTCCCCGAGGGACCATCGCAGATTGCCCTGGCATTTATTTACGAGCATCTGTTGGAACAGTTGATATAATATATACCATCGCGGGACAAGATTACTATCCTTTCATTAGGAGTTTGAAAATGGCCAAGAGAGTTATATTTGTGGCCGTGTTCATTCCGGTGCATTTTGTTTTGACGCTGCTGCTATTGCAGCATTATGGATTTAACTATAATCCTAATACAGCCGGCTTGTTTGGCCAGTTCTGCCATATTCTGGCCGTTATATTAGCCGTGCCGCTGCTGAGACTTTTGGATGCAATCGGCGTCAGCGAATACTCGCCCCTCTGGCTGCAACTTCTGTTCTTGGCCTTTTACAGCCTTCTTTGGGCCTTGCTCGTCTTGGCCGTATGGGCCAGCATCAAGCGTCTTTTCTGCTTCAAAGTGGCAACCTGTTCAAAGACTACGACCATTAGAATTCCTTGAGTTTTGGCCGGCCGTCAAAGGAGTGTAATTATGACTGAGAAACAACGAGCCGTCTTGCCCGTGTATTTGGCACTTGTTCTGGATGTGGTTCTTCTGACGTCGCTATTCTGGCAATGGTTCTTTAACCAGTTTTGGCTCTATGATAGCCAAAACCGCAACCTGAATCCCAAGCACTATGAGGCTGAGGTCTTGACGACGGAGGAGTTCAGCCGGCTGTCGGACCCAGAAGTAGCCACGATTACTCTTGATGATGGCAATAGGCAATTTACACAGGTCCCCGCCGATGACTGGGAAAAGGCCGGTATCCCGAAATTTAAATCGGTCTACGATGGCAGATACTTCGTCAGGGTAACGACGAAGGGAACCGCACATACCTTGTGGGACTGGTATCCGACGTTCGTAAGTGCCGTCTGCTTCAATTTGATGATCCTTACCGCGCTGCTGGTCTATCTGCACAATCTAAGTCGCCGAAGCAGCGCTGCCCAGCCAGGCCCTGCGGCGGACACCACAGGCGAATGAGATTGATTGTGGTATGCTCGGCATACCCTACCTCTTATTTAGGCGTTGCTTGCGCTGGTTCTTTGGCCTCAAATTCACCGCACCAGTGGTCGATGCTCACCTGGCACCAATTTATCTTTAGCGCGTTTGGCCTCGGTGCGTATCGTCGGCATTCGCCGAGCGCCTCCTTTTTTTCAATATAGAAGCGGCATTGCCCACATCGTTCATTGTGTTTCATAGCTGTCCTCACTTTCTCAGGCTTCTGACTCTATAGAGTTGTAGCCCCCCGGTCAACATCTCCTTTCGAAAGTTCCTTCTGACGAAGTCCCGGGCGTGCTCATCGTGTCGCTGCCCAGCCAAGCGCTGCCGCTGAAACCGCAGGTGAATGAGATTTGACTATGGCGTGTAGTGCACACCCTACCTTGCTTCTTTTGGGTGTATTTCGGTAGTAAGTCGGTCGACCTATCTTTCGGGCTGATTGGGTTTATCGTGCTCTTTAGATTCTTCCGTCTCTTCAGGGAGACTGAGCATTTCTTGCTTTATGAGCAGTGCCCTATCACTGAAAAACCTGGTCATCACAAAGGTTCTGTACTTGTGCGACTTGTCCAGTTCATTCGCATAATCGACTGGTGCGGAAATGAGAATACCATTGCTCTTGCCGGAAACGAGTGACTCCAAATCCCTTTTCGCGTCATCAGAGGTCTTGCAGTGTACTATCATGATCATGTCTATCCTAACGGCTTCACCTGGGCCGAGCGCGAATCCGTCGGGCGTCTTCTTGTACGTGACGGGACTCTCTTCTTCAAGGTTCGCCCCGAGACGTACCGATACCTTGTCTGGCAATTTAACATCCTTCGCAATGACGTTACTGACGTTCTTGACCTCGTATCGAACGTTTATCAGGACCGACCTATCTTGCTGAGCCAAGTTCCAGTACCGACCATCACCACCTTTCTTCGGCGTAATGGTTACGTAAGGTCGATTGAGCTGAATGAACTGCTGCTGCGATGTGTCGAGTGCATTCTGAGCAGTTCTGTTAGCACTCTCGGAAGTTTGACACCCTCTCACTGACACAATCATGGAAACAACTGCAACCACCGTAGAAATAACAGCGATGATAACCGTGATTAACTCCAAATGAGTTATTGGCCTTCCAGAAGAATGAGATGTTCGTTTTTTCATCTTCTGCTCAAATCTGCGTTCTGCTTGCTGATAACCATATCTATCATACTCACAAATGTCAATTGTTCTCCAGAGTGTGCCGAGTAGCGACTTAGACATAGCGTGTCCAATGTACACCATTTCCTTGGCTGTTATGCGAACCTGATTCGTAGGGTGATAGTGTCGATGTCAGCCGGGCCGCAGCCCAGCACGAGCATTTTAGGCCGTCGCTGTTACGGCGACGGCTAAACAAAAACAAAA
>CAZPJZ010000257.1:0-4456 GCA_964586995.1 uncultured Pirellulales bacterium
CGGCAGACCTCTTCCAGTGTGGTCTGGCCTGCCAAAGCCTTACGCAGCCCATCTTGCCGCAAGGTAGTCATACCCCTGCTGATGGCCGTTTCTTTTATGACGTGTGAGCCGCACCGTTTGATAACCAACTCCTTGATCTGGTCATCGACAACCAGCAGCTCGAATATTCCTGTTCTTCCGTAGTATCCGGTTTTAAGGCAATCATCGCAGCCAAGTCCCTTGTAGAACGGCCCCTGACTCGGTGGGCCGTTCTGACTCTGACCGCACAGCAGCTTCGCTACTTCTTCGCTTTGGCAGACGGTCTTGCACTTTGGGCAGATGAGTCTCAGCAGCCGCTGGGCCATCACGGCAATGACCGAAGAGGAGATCAGGTAAGGCTCGATACCCATGTCAATCAGTCGGGTCACGGCCGAGGCGGAATCGTTCGTATGCAGAGTGCTCAGAACCAGATGGCCCGTCAGCGAAGCCTGAATCGCAATCTCGGCTGTTTCGAGGTCGCGAATCTCTCCGATCATAATGACATCTGGGTCCTGCCTTAGAATATGACGCAGGGAGTTAGCAAAGCTCAGGCCGATCTTCGGCTTTACCTGCATCTGCCCTATTCCCGGCAGTTGATACTCGATTGGATCCTCCACCGTCAGGATATTTCGCTCTTCGCAGTTCAGCTCATTCAGGGCGGCGTAGAGCGTGGTCGTTTTGCCGCTGCCCGTCGGGCCGGTAAGCAAGATGATGCCGTGGGGAACTCCAATCAAGTGCCGGAAGCGCTCGAGCATATCCTGCCCGAATCCTATCTGCGGCAGGCCGAGTTCGCCGCCGCCCTTATCCAGAAGCCTCAGCACGGCCCGCTCGCCGCCCAAGGTGGGAATGATAGAAACTCGAACGTCCACCAGGTCCTGGCCTATCTTGATCCGGCTTTGACCATCCTGCGGCAGCCGCCGCTCGGCGATATCCAAGTTGGCCATAATCTTCAATCTCGATAGAAGCGCTCTGATCTGCTGCCTCGGCAGGCTGAAGATATTGTGCAGAACGCCATCGATCCGGAAGCGGACTCGCGCATCCTTTTCATACGGCTCAACGTGAATGTCGCTAGCGCGGCTCTGCACCGCCTGAAAGAAGATATTGTTGACCAATTTAATGACGGGGGCCTTGTTGGCTATGCTTAGCAGGTCTTCGGCCTGGGTCTGAGCGCCCGTTCCACCGATATCGGTATCGGCGGCGGGCGAGTCGCGCCCGTTCGAATTCTCACCGCTGCCGTCAAGGCCGGCACATTGATAATAACAGCGGCTCACGGCCTGCTCTATTTCGCAGGCCGGGCAAATGACCTTTTCGCAGGGCCGGGCAAGAACGCTCAAGATGGCGTCATACGCTTCAATATTCAGCGGATCAGCCAGCGCAACGGCGATTTCACCGTCTGCCAGCCTTATGGGGATGGCACATTGCTTCTTAAGGAATTCGAGCGGCAGACCGCGCACCAGCTCCGGATCCAACTGCTCCGGCTGTATGCTCTCTAAAAACCGATTTTCTATCTGCTCGCCCATCTGTGCACCGGTGGATTGACTGGGCCGCTATACGACCTGCAGAAGATGCCCAACCGTCAACGACGGCTTTGCTCTTGATTGAGAGTCTGCAGCGCCTCTTCCATCTCGTTTTTCTTCTCTGCTGTGATCCGCTCCAGGTCCTCCTGGCCGCCTACGATGTGGGGCGTCATGAACATCAGCAGGTTTGTCTTCTGTACCTGGTCCCTTCGGAACTTGAACAGCTCGCCGACGATAGGAATATCGCCGACAAACGGGATTTTCCTTTCGACGCTGACTTTATCATCCCGAATCAGACCCCCGATGACGACCGTGGAGCCGCTATTCATGGTAACGTTGGTCTGAGCCTCCCGCTTCGTTGTTCTCTGGGTATCAAGGGAACCCGTATCAATGAACTTGGTGAACTCGCTGTTGACTTCAAGTCTTATCAGGCCGCCCTGACTGACGTGTGGGGTAACTTCCAGTATGATTCCAACGTCCCTGTATTCGAAGGTTCTTATCGCTGTCGGAGTAGCAGGGTCAGTCTCAGTAATTCTGGATTGCATAACAAATGGGATGTTCTCACCCACGACTATTCGGGCCTTGTTATGGTTGGAGGTCACAACGTTTGGCTTAGAAAGTATGTTCACGCCGGACTTTCGCTCCAGCGCCTGCAAAATGGCTGCAATGCCCACGCCTGAGCCGGTCTGTTTCCATGCCCCAACGGCCAGGCCTTCCAGATCACCGCTAATAAAATCGACTCGCGGGCCGAAATTGGTGGCTCCAAAAAATCGAATGCTATCGGCGACCGCCTCATCCAGCGTGGCCCAATCGATGCCTATTTCTCTCAGACTATCTTCGCTGACCTCCACAATCAGCATGTCGACGACTACCTGTTCCCGCACGATGTCCAGCTTCTCTATGATATCGGCAATGACCTCATAGTCCTGGGCCGAGGCGGTGACGATAAGACCATTAGTGCCTTCATCCGCACTGACCTGCACTTCCTGCGGGCCCTCCAGCGCCCCGGTAATTCTCAAATTCGCCAAGGCCGTAGTTAACGATTCAGCCACTTGCTTGGCCTGGGCGTTCTTCAAATACACCACATGAACGTTACTCGCCCGGCTGGGCCGCTCAACGTCCAGTGTACTGACCAATCGCTCTATGGTCTTGGTGTCCTGCTCGTTGGCCACGACAATGAGGGAATTCGTTCGCACGTCCGGCAGGATTTTGACACCGGCCTCAATGCGCGACGCGGGGCGCCCGCGGGCGACCTGGGCTTGGGTGGAAGCACCGCCCCGGTCGCTCTGCAGAATGCCCACTATCTGCTCACTCAAGACCTTCGCCGAGGCGTACTTCAGCGCAATGACCTTGAACTGCTCTTCCACATCCAGGTTCTGAATGATCTTGGCAAGGTAATGGATATTGGAAGAGGTGTCGCTAATGAGAATCGAATTCGTTTTCGGGTAGATTGCCATGTAGGCCTCGCTCGGCAGGAGCGGCTTGACAATCTCACTGACTCCGGCCGCGTCGGCATGAGTCAGAGGGATAATCTGAGTGAGCACAGCGTCACTCCGGGAAATCGCCGAAGGATCGCTGCCAATATGAACGTGGCGGTTGCGCTTGGCAGCCTCTGCTCTGGGCACTATCTTAACGCAGTCTGCAGCCGGCACCGCCGCATAGCCGCTGACTTCCAGAATCGATTCCAAGACGGCGTAGACGTCGCCAAGACGTATCGGCGTGGGAAACATCGCGGTGACAGTTCCGCGGACATTGGCGTCCACGATAAAATTGATACCGGTGATGTCACCAATGGTCTTTAGAACCACGCGTATGTCAACCTGGTCGAAGTTGACGGATATCCGCTCATTTGCCATATCGGGGTTGCTCAGCTTGGGAAACTCAACAGCAGGCTCAGAAGTGAGCCGCTTTCGGGTGTCGAGCTTACTGTCATCCGACGCCGAATCTGTCTGCGAGGAACGAACCGCTGCCCGGGCCGGCAACACATCCGATGCTGCCGGCACTTTACCGATGCCAGATTCAGCGCTGGGGGCGAGGTCCTCAGCCGCTTTGTCTGACGATGGAAGACTTGCCGCGACCAAGATTTCGCCCGAGCGGCCTTTGGAGTAATCCAAAGGCTGTGATGCCGCGTCATTGGCGCGAGCGACACCCGCACCTTCACTATCGAGGCATGGGCTTGGTGGGCTTGCTTGGCGCCGTTCTGCCACCAGAGCTGAGTTTTCAGCCTTCGGTTGGCAGCCGGCAAAACTGAGGGCCAATACGCACACCGGCCAAAACAGCACCGCAAACAGATTCGTTCTCTTCTGGCTGGCTATGACTGAATTACTGAATGGCATCTGCTTCTACACCCCCGATAAGTCTTCCGATTCCCTGATGAATTACGGCAAGGCAAACGACAGTTCCTTAGTTCTGCCGGCCCGTTGAAGCTCGACACTGACTGTTGGCTGGGTCCTCGCCTTCTGGAGGACCTGATAAGCTTTTCGCTTATCGGTCAGTTGGTGGCCATTGACTTGCCTGATGATGTCGCCGTCTCTCAGGCCGATGTCTCTGACCAGCGGTATCCGTTCCACTCCGCTTATTCTAAGCCCTTCTGTTTGCCCATTGACCAAGTGAGGCTCAATGATTGCACTGCTCAGTATAGTATCCACTTGGCCGGCCGTTTCGGGCACAGGCTGCATCGGCGGCGAATCGCTCTTAACCGTTTTGGCTACGGCGTTACCCGCCTGCGACTCAGACGTCTTGATATTGCTCTGCGGGTGGTTTCTGCCTACCTGCAATCTTAAGACTTTGCTCTGTCCATTGTGCAGTAAAACAACGGCGTCCTTTTCTATGCTCTGAACGCGAGCCCCGGCAACCATATCGCCCAGCCTGTACTCCTCTTGTATGTTGCTTTTGACGTCCCTTAGAATTGCCCGTGCAGC
>CAZPJZ010000258.1:0-4455 GCA_964586995.1 uncultured Pirellulales bacterium
GCGACCATTTTCTCCGGCGTTTTGTGCTGGAACGCATTTCGCCCGATAGACAGGCCCGCGGCGCCGGCTCTAAGGGCGCCTTCGGCCATCTTGAAGATATCTGCGTCGCTGCCCATTTTCGGTCCGCCCGCGATGACGACGGGCACGGGACAGCCCTGCACAACCTCGGCAAAACTTTCGATACTGCCGGTGTACGGCACCTTGACAATATCGGCACCAAGCTCCGCTCCGACTCTGGCGGCGTGCTTGACGTTGCTGGCGTCGAATTCGCTTTTGATTTTAGGCCCACGGGTATACATCATCGCCACCAGCGGTATCTGCCACTCGACACATTTTCTGCCCACCTCTCCAAGCTGATGAAGCATTTCCTGATCGGTTTCAGCGCCGAGATTGATGTGGACGGAAACGGCGTCGGCTCCGAGTTTGATTGCTTCTTCAACCGTGCAGACCAGTTGCTTGGCGTTCGGGTCGGGGCTTAGTGATGTCCCTCCGGATAGATGAACGATCAGGCCCACGTCTCTGCCGGTGCCCCTATGGCCTGCCCGGACCATGCCCTTGTGCATCAGGATTGCGTTTGCTCCGCCGGCCACGACTTTGCTGACAGTCGTGCGCATGTCCGCCAGGCCCTCAATAGGGCCTACGGTCACGCCATGGTCCATGGGAATAATCACCGTTTTGTGAGAATCGCGGTTAATGATCCGTTCCAGTCTTATGCTCTTGCCTATCATCGTTAAGCCTCCAATCGGGATTTTGTCCGTTAAATCTACCCAAAGGCTGCCGAAAGGCAAGAAAAAAACCGGTAAATTGAGGCTTTGCGTTATGCCTGCGCGTTCCCAGGCCGGCAAAACCGGCTCAGACGGGCGTTAGATTGTTGTCACAGCGATGTTGACCGGGATTTAATGGCAGCGGGCTATTTGACCCCTGCCAGCCAGTTATCGACAAATACGGCCAGGTCCAGCGCATCGACGAAATGGTCTGCGGGGCTGGCGATGTCACAGCGGGGGTTCCAGCCGATGTCGCCCGGCTCGGTCAGCCAGGCGGACGCGAAAACTGCAAAGTCGGCGGCGTCCACATCGTCATCGCCGTCGCAGTCGCCTGCAAGGTTTCCCACAAAATCAATTGGCCACCTATTTCCCGACCTGCTTTGCCCGTCGCGGGAGCTGCCCGTCCTGACGGTCTGGTCCGCAAACTGGTAGCCTTGCTTTGCTGCGATTAGGGTGTACGTTGACACCGCAGGAACGTGAGCCAGAGCATAGATGCCTTTGGCGTTTGTAGTGGCGGCGTAGGGACCGCCGCTGCCTTTTGCGGTCACGGTGACCCCGCTGATGGGAGCTCCGGAGGCGTTGGTCACTCGCCCGCTGATAAGTTCGCCGCCGCCCGAGGCGAAGATGTTATAAACGCACACGATAACCGACGTGTACGTGTAGTGCGCCTCCACGTTGGGCAGGTTATACCAGGCGTCATCAGCGCCGCCCCAGCCCATATTGAGGTGGTGGTACACCGTCGAGGCGGAATAGCCGTAGCCGTCGCACACGACTGCGTGTCCCTGTCCTATGTGGAAAAGCCCCAGGATGACCGGGCTGCCGTAATCGAGGTTTGGGTTAATCATGCCGGTCAGGCCCGAGCCGATGTTGCTATGGTTGTTATAGCCATTGACGGCGTTGGCGTACTTGAAGACGGTCAGGAGCGCCTCTTTGGCCTTGAGCATATCGCCGCTGGAGCCGTCGGGGCCGTAGTCCACGTCGACCGTGAGGCTGGCGTCATAGCACAGCGCTGCGATGGCCTGCCTTTGCATCTCGGTTGTTTGGCAGTCCGGGGCCAATACCATGTTGCGCCAGTCATAGGGGCCGCCCGTTCCGTCGCCGCCTCGGGTGGATGCTATCTGTGATTGTCCCTCGACTCGCATGGTGAAGTTGCGCACGCCAATAGCGGTGAGCGGGTGCTGGTGATATCGCATCAGTTGCGCCATCGCCGTGGCCACACAGCCGCAGTAGTAATGGCTGGGAGTGTAATAATTGAAGCAATTCTTGCCGCACACGTCGCCCTGGCCCCATTTGCTCTGTAGCAGCGGGACCACGCGCACATCGTTGACGGGCTGAACTTCCGCTGCGGTAAACCCATTGGCGGTGGCCAGTGCCAGGCTGACAAAGCGGTGCCACTTGCCGCGTGGCTCTGCGGCGGTCGGTACCGTGGCTTGATCGCGGCCACGGACCCGAGCGGCCACCACTCGCTCGTTCAGGTCGCTTGTGACTAACGCCGCCAGCGGGCTTTTCGCTGAGTTGCTGTAGAACCCGTGGTCGGCAAAGCCGATGATGGGCTCGACCAGGTCATCGGCCGCTACGATGACGAACCCGGCCGGGTACAGGTGGACTATGTGGTAAATTGGCTCACCGCTGTCATTGGTGAACGTCTCTATCATTATGACGTGCCTGCCCATAGTAGTGCCGAGCGGCCGCGCATCGGTAGCAAGCCAGCCCACAACCGCCTGTTCCGCCTCATAGGGCGTTGTCGGTCGGGCCAATACTCTGCCGTCGGCCAACAGCAGCAGTGCCGATAATGTCGCGAGAATGACGCTCCTGAGTCCTATTTTCCCTTCCCCGTCAAAAAGGCTGAGTGTTACCACACCCCCCAGTACAGGGACGACCAGATGCCCGGCACAAACTCGGACGATGTGGGTTGTCTGAGCGCGCCCGTTGCGATCTTTAGAACTTACCACTTAGTATAATTATACAGCTTCCGGGGCTTATTGTCAAGGACGGCGTCAGATTGGTTCTTGAGCTTGCAATGGGGTGTTTTGCCCTTGCTTTTGGCTTCGATTGCTGATATTAGGTGGAGACGATGACCCACTTGGCTGTTCCCATAGCGGCAGAGAATCTGGACCAAGCCGGGCGCCAGGTCGGTATGGCTATGGCTGCAGGCGCCGAGATGCTGGAGCTGCGCACGGATTATCTCGAGAACCTCAGCGCGGGCCTGGTCACGAATTTGGTTTCGCGGACCAGAGCTGCGATGAGATATCCGGTAGCGATAATCGTGACCTGCCGCGACAAGCAGCAGGGCGGTGCGGCGGCATATCCGCAGCGGTTGCGAGTGGATGTGCTCATTGCGGCGGTAAAAGCGGGGGCACAGTTTATTGATTTTGAGTATGAGAACTTTTTCGCCGCTGAAGACCGCGAGCGGCTGAAACTGGCTTTGTCGAATAGCCCCGATGCGCGGTTGATTCTATCAACGCACAATTTCGAGGCCAAGTTCAGTGACGTCAAGCAGCGGTACGATGATATCCGCTCTGCATTCCCGCCGGCCATACCTAAGATTGTCTACGCCGCCAGCCATATCAACGACTGCTTTGAGGCGTTCGATCTGTTGCATCAGGCCGAAGGCGAGCTGATCGTATTCTGTATGGGCGAAGCGGGGCTTATCAGCAGAATCATCGCAAAGAAGCTGGATAGCTTTGTGACTTTTGCCAGCATCGATGAGCAAAGCGCAACCGCGCCGGGGCAGTTAACAATACAGCAGCTAAAACAGTTGTACCGATATGACGGCATAAATTCGCAGACCGAGCTTTTTGGCGTGATCGCCGACCCGGTTGCTCATTCGCTAAGCCCAGCTATTCACAATGCCTGCTTTGCTGAAAAGGGTATGAACAAATTGTATCTGCCGCTGTTGGTGCAGGGTGGCCGGCAGGAATTTGAAGCGTTTCTGGACAACGTGCTCAGTAGAGAATGGCTCGATTTCCGTGGCTTCAGCGTAACAATCCCGCACAAAGAAAACGCCCTTCGGTATGCCAAGGCAAATCAGGGCTTTGTTGAGCCTTTGGCCGAAAAGATCGGTGCCCTAAATACACTGGTATTTCACGAGCGGCCAGCGACGAGCGACGAGCGACGAATAAGTGCGTACAACACCGATTATACTGCTGCGTTGGATGCGATTACTTGCGGTATGGGCATCAGCCGAGCGGGTCTTGATGGCCTGCCGGTGGCCATCGTGGGCGCAGGCGGCGTGGCAAGAGCGATAGTAGCAGGCTTAACTGACGCCCGGGCTAAAATCAAGATTTACAATCGCACTATCGAACGGGCTGAAAAACTCGCAGCCGAGTTTGGCTGTGAATTTACCGGCCTGGACGATTTACAGAATTTGAATGCCAAATTGCTGATAAATTGCACAAGTATTGGAATGAAAAGGACAGGAGACAGAAGACAGAAGACAGAAGACAGAGGACAGAAGCCTGCCCTGCCTGTCCCGAGCGAAGCCGAGGGAAGCGAAGTCGAAGGGACAGACCATCAGACGCCGGTGCCGCAAGAGTACCTGAAAAAAGGTATGGTGGTTTTCGATACGGTTTATAACCCTGCCGAGACTCTGCTATTAAAGCAGGCCAAAAAAGCCGGGGCAAAAACAATCGATGGCCTATCAATGTTTATCAACCAGGCCTTGGCACAATTCAAGCTCTTCACCGGCCAA
>CAZPJZ010000259.1:0-4444 GCA_964586995.1 uncultured Pirellulales bacterium
GAAAGTACGCGTGGACTCATCGCCGAAGGCATGGAGGCTCACCCCATCGTCCGAGGCGTCCAGGATATCTGGGGGCCGTCCGATGTCTATGGCATAACTACGCTAAGCGGTGACAGCAGGCCGCTCATTATGGGCCAGGTGCTCAAGGGCATGAACCCACAAGATGAACCCAACCCCGACAAGAAGCTGGTGCCCGTCGCCTGGACAAAGACCTACACCGGCGAACAAGGCAAAACTGCCCGGGTCTTCGCTACGACCATGGGGCATGGAGGCGATCTGGCCAACGAAGGTTTCCGTCGCCTTCTGGTCAATGCCTGCTACTGGTGTATGGGCATGGAAGATAAGGTTCCAGCCAAGAGTAAGGTTGCTTTGGTCGGCAAGTATGACCCCAGTCCGATTGGCTTCGGTGGACACAAAAAGGGCGTGAAACCGGCAGACCATAAGCTGTGACCGACCGTTATTCTTATTAAGCAAGCATTCTGCGAGGGCTGAGTATGGCGTCTATTATCATAACATCCGGTGACCAAAAAGGCGAATATTTGCCGCTGGGTCGACGCGTCAGTGTTATCGGCAGAGCCGAGGCTCTTCCACTGCAAGTACTGGATGACCTGGTTTCGCGAAAGCACCTTCGGATATGGTTCAATGAGGCCACAAAAAAGTACTATGTGGAAGATATGAGCAGCAAGCACGGCGTTTTCGTCAACGGCAGGAAACTTAGCGAACAGGCCGCTCTGGTCGAAGGAGACCAAATCTTGATCGGGCAGACGACACTCTTGTTTACAAATGAAGATTTCGACAGCCGCGAAAGTGCATTGTCCCACTTCAAGAAAGTCGGCGAGCGGATGCGCCCCACGCAAATTGGCCAATAACGACAGAAACAGAGACACCGGCAGCGAGGATAGTAATTCCCGATAATCTGATTATGTAGCAAGCGGATGCCTTTTCTGGCCTCTGCGAAGTACAACGGCAAGTACTCCCAGCCCCAGAAATGAAATCGTGGATGGTTCAGGAATGGCATTTACGTCCACTCTGATCCGAGCTTTGTGATAAGTCCACTCGGGCCGGCCGTACACAATCTCGGTGGGATACCATCGTCCTGCGCTTTTATCCCAAGCGCCAAACGTTACGGTTTCTCCGGGCAGTGCGCCATCCTTGGCGGTGGTCGAGGAATTGTCCCTGAATACTCTCAAATCCCCGTACCAACCTGTGACGCTGACGATGAATTGCCCCACACAGATAGGCTCGGTATCGTCACCCGCAACAAAGGCCCGCAGGATATCGCCCGGCTGGGCTGGCTCGCCGAAAATCTTGAACTCTCCGTAGAAATCGACATACTCGGGGCCTGCCTTTTCCGGAGGCCTGACGATTCTCTCCAGAACTACAAGCCACGAACGAAAATGGTAGTCGTACCACGTCAGGTGGCAGGGATGACCCAGCAGGTAGTTTAATCCTCCCAGCAAATTATACTGTCCCTCGTCAAGGTAACGATACTGTCCTTCATCCAGACAATAGTACCAGTACCTATCGATGTAATCGCCCGGATTGGCGTAAGTGGGCCATCCGCACCACTGATCGGCTGCCCGTCTGCCCTGCCACAAGGTACATACGTTATCAACAAATATAGTTAGTCCGCTGCCCCAATAGGAATCAACGCCCGTGGCCGGACCGACACATGCAGCATCTGCTCTATTTGGCAATGCAACTGTCGCCACGGCAATTAACACCGCGACTCCAAGATTAGGTCGAAAGCGCCCCCTGTCCGAGCCACCTGTTCGGCGGACTCCGCTGGAAAGAACATGCTGAATCCAACGTGGTGCGAGGCGTACTGGCAGACCAGTGCTGGAGGCTCGATTCGCGGATGCGACCGTGGCTGCAGGGCTAAAACGCCTGGAGCTATCGTGCAACCGCGCCCCTCTGGCGTGCGCTTCCTTGCCACTCCCTAAGCGGCAGCCCGCATTGCGGGAAACCTCGTCCGTGATTGTTCCCTGCATGGATGTTCTCTATCCTGTCAAGAACACCCGGTACTTCGTTCAACTGGCCAACAGGGCCAAGCGAAGTCCCAAGATTCAATCCTTTACAGATTATTATAGGACGGCAGCCGCTGAAATCAACTTAATTTTTTTGCGATTTTTTAGGACCTTGGCTAAGCTGTTGTTGGAGCTAAGCTTGCGCAAGCAAAAAAAAGCCTTTGCCGGTTAGCAAGGAAATTGTGCCAAGGACAGCCAGAGAATTGAAGCTGTACATATACTCCACCGCGGGTCGGGCAAGAATGTCTGCTCCGGCGCTGGTTGACAACGCTTGCGTTAGCTGACTGATTGGGTAAGATAATGCCTGGTGGACTTAGGACCTTTGTCGCTCGTGCTGAAAGGCGGGTCCTGGCCAGCCGCGTCGCGCGAAACAGATATCATACTGTCAAATGTGAGGGCTAAATCATGGCTCGCAAGAGTTTCAGTGTGCTCTTATTGCTCACCGTACAGATCACATGGGCCGGCTGCAAAGCAGCCGCTGCTCAGCCTCAGCAAAACCCCGGAACAGCCAACGTACAGGCAGAATCATTTGGTCAGACTCCGGATGGGCAGCAGGTTATGCTCTACAAGCTCACCAATGCCAGTGGGCTGCGTGCGGGCGTCATAGAGTACGGAGCGATCTTAGTATCGCTGGAGGTGCCCGACCGCCAGGGCAAGACCGAAGATATCGCCTTAGGTTTCGACGACCTTGAATCCTATATCAAGAGAAATCCTCTTTTCGGGGCGACGGTCGGACGCTATGCCAACCGCATCGCAAACGCCAGCTTCACCCTCGACGGCACGGAGTATAAGCTAACTGCCAATGCGGGCAAGAATCACATCCACGGCGGTGGAAACAAAAGGTTTGACAGGGTTGTGTGGAAGGGTCAACCGTTTCAAAACGACCAAGGCGCGGGCGTGCGGCTCACCCATCTCAGCAGGGACGGCGAGGAAGGCTATCCGGGTAATCTTGATTGTACTGTGACCTATACCCTTACCAACAAGAATGAGCTCGAGATCAGCTATAAGGCCACAACAGATAAACCCACCATCATTAACCTGACGAACCACAGCTACTTCAATCTCGCCGGCGCCGGCAACGGTGACGTTCTGGGCCATGAGATAATGATAAATGCGGACCAGTATACGCCTGCGGGCGAGGGACTCATTCCCACCGGCGAAATCAGCGGCGTCAAGGGCACGCCTCTGGACTTTACCGAGCCGCGGATGATCGGCTCGAGAATAAGCCAACTGGTAGAAACGCGAGGTTACGACCACAACTATGTGCTCACTAAGTCGAACGGTCCGCTTTCTTTGGCGGCGCGTGTCTATGAGCCCACCAGCGGCAGGGTCATGGAAGCGTACACAACCGAACCGGGCATGCAGTTCTATACGGCAAATGGCATGAGAGACCTCAAAGGCAAAGGCGGAAAGGTCTATAACAGGCACTACGGTTTTTGCCTGGAGACGCAGCATTTTCCTGATTCGCCGAACAAACCCCATTTTCCGTCCGTGGTCCTGCACCCGGGCGAAACGTACGATACGGTGACGATATTCAGGTTCTCAACTCGGTAATGGCGACAGAAAAGAAAAGACAGAAGACTGAGCCCTGGGCGTGAGCGAGGGGCAGACTTCCGAGATCGTATAAAGGCGCCTTTTGGGGAAAAGACCAACATGCCTAAAGCTCTACGAAGAGTGGCGAGCTTGCTACTGGCGGTCGCTATCGTTGCAGGCTGCACGGGCCAGAGAACAGAAGACAGAAGGCAGCAGCCAGCAGACCAAGCCCCGAGCGTAAGCGAAGGGATGGGCAAGATTGGTGCCCATCCTGCCGCTGTGCCTGCGTCATTGCGCAAGGCACTGGCGGAATTCAACCGGGGCGCGGCGTTTCTTGAGCAGTACAAATACCCCGAGGCGGCGGAAGCCTTCGAAACGGTGCTGCAGCTCGCGCCGGATTGGGATGCGGCACGGTTTAACCTGGGCCTGGCCTATTTCAATCTGCAGGAAACGCCCGGCGGCAAAGACTATCTGAAAAATGCCCAGGATGCATTTGAAGCCGTCCTGCAATCAGACCCTAATCATCTTGCTGCGAAGTTTTGCCTCGGCCTTTACTGGCAGCATTTCGGGCAGAACGAAAAGGCACTCGAATACTTCCAGGCAGTGCACCAGGCAGATGCCGCTGACCCTCACGTCGCGTACAAATACGCAGAAGCCCTGCTTGCCGCCGGTCGTAATGAAGAAGGCACGCGGATGCTGGAGAAGGTTATCGCGCTGGATCCGGGCTTTATCTCGGCGATATACAGATTGGCGCAGACGTACCAGCGGGCCAAACAGCCCGAAAAAGCGTTGCCGCTTTTTGATCGCTTCAAGAAACTTAACGAGGCAGAACTCACAGGCGGCAGCTTCGCCGTCCTGAAGGCCTACGGAACAGTGGGCAAATA
>CAZPJZ010000260.1:0-4436 GCA_964586995.1 uncultured Pirellulales bacterium
AGCAAGCGGCACGACAAACAAAGGCGGGGAAACCGCCTTGCACTTCAGCCGGCGCATCGGCCTGTAGCCGCGAGTAAAAGGCTGATACCAACAGCCGGTGAGAGGCTGGAGAAGAAGTCGTACGCTAAAAAGCCCACGCACGGAAGCGTGGGTTTTTTTGTGCCAGCCCAGGCAGAATTTCAACCTTTTCGATTCAGGTGTGAGCATGGTCTAAAGCCTTGTCTGTGGGGTACTTACTCGGATGGTCTCGGGCGGAGCGGCAAATTTTAACCTGCAATTTGCAATTTTGCTTGAAAAGGTGGAGTTGATGTGGTAAGAGTTGTATGTCTCGCTCTTTGAAAAGGCTAAAGAAACAGTCTCGAGGTCTCGGAGCTTTCGCTCTGGGATAGCCAAATGGGAACACGGTGAGAAGCCGTGACGGTCGCGCCGCTGTAAGCGTCTGTTCCGATGCCCATCGGAAGTCTGAGAGACGTTTGTCCACTGTCCACGATTGAAATTAGTGCCGGACGGGAAGGAGTCTCGAAGTAAGACGCGAGTCAGAAAACCTGCCTGGAGCTGGTTGCACACTTATAGTGTTCTCGCGTTCTGGAACGCAAGTGTGGATTGTCCCACTGTGCCGGTTGACTTGGCTTGAATGTGATGGAGAAAGCCGCCGTTCCTCTCGCGAGGACGGCGGTTTTTTTATTGGCTCTGGCAGCCCTCGCGATAAGGGCCGGATGGCACGAAAGGAGAAAACCGTGGCTTCGGCAACAAGGGTGACATCTGGAATTTCGGCTTGGTTGGGCGCGGTTATCTTATTGGCAAATCTGGCAAATGCCGGCACCGCCACTTTCGAGGATTTGACCTTACCGGGCGAATCCTACTGGAACGGTTCGGATGGCTCGGGCGGCTTCCGAAGCGGCAGTGCCTACTTTAGCAATCACTACGATGTCACCTGGGGTAGCTGGGACGGCTTTGCCTACTCCAATATCACCGATACCGCAGCGACCGGCATACCGAGCCAGTACAATGCCATCACCGGCAAAGGCCAGGCCGGCTCCGCCAACTACGGCCTCTGTTATGTCGGCTGGGCCGAGCCGCCCGTCATTACGCTGGATGGGCCCTACGTCGTCGAGGGCTTGTATGTCACAAACAATAACACCACCTACTACTCAATGCTCAACGGCGATCCCGTTGCAAAAAAATTCGGCGGCGACGATGGCAGCGATCCCGACTGGCTCTTGCTGACCATCACCGGCAAAGACAAGGACGGCCGGATCACCGGCACGGTGGAATTTTATTTGGCGGACCTGCGCTTCGACGACCCTGCCCAGGATTACATCCTCAAGACTTGGCAGTTCGTTGACCTGACTTCGCTGGGCACGGTCACGGCTCTGGAAATTGCCTTGAGTTCCAGTGACACGGGCGCCTGGGGCATGAATACGCCGGCGTATTTTGCGATTGATACGATTGTCCTCGGCCCGCCTTTCGCAGACAGCGGATTCTACACCGAGGCAGGGATAAACGGATACATCGGTGATGACCGGCGTCATGCGGCTCCAACCGACGATGATGCGGCTGTAAACCCGATATTTCGAGGCTGGGCCAGTTCCGTTGTTAGCTACGCACCGGCACCCGGAGTGGACGCTTTATGGGCCGACCCCAACAGGGCCTTGGGACCGGCGACGGGAGACAATCTTGACGTTGTCAGCCTGGGTGATTTGAACCGAAGCCAGATCGACGGCAATCAGCCGCCCGGGCAGATAACGCTGGGCTTCGACGAAGTTATTCGCAACGGCAGCGGCTATGATTTTGTCGTCTTCGAGAATGGTCTGGTCTCCCGGCTGAACACATCGGGCGGCTCCGTAGCCGGGCAGATGTTCGCTGAATTAGGATACGTGGAAGTCTCCTCCAACGGGCAGGACTTCGTCAGATTTCCCGCCGTATCGCTGACTGCGCAGGCCGTCGGTCCCTATGGAACCATCGAGATCAGTGACGTCTACAATCTTGCGGGCAAACATCCGAACGCCAACGGCATTTGCACGGGCACGCCATTTGACCTGCAGGAAATTGCCGAGCGCCCGGAGGTTGTTTGCGGCATCGTTGATATAAACAACATCCGGTATATCCGTATTGTGGATATTCCGGGCAGCGGCGATTTCTATGACGAGGCGGTAAACCACGTGCAGCCGGGCACCGGGCCCGACTGGGACAACTATGCCGATAGGCATCCTGTTTACGACGCCTGGGTGACATGGGGTTCGGCCGGCCTGGATTTGGAAGCAATCGGAGTTTTGAAAGAGCAGCAGTATTCCGCTGACATCAATCTGGATGGCGTGGTCGATATGTCTGATTTTGCCCTGCTGGCATCAGCCTGGAAGAGCT
This sequence comes from uncultured Pirellulales bacterium, assembly GCA_964586995.1. GTDB lineage: Bacteria > Planctomycetota > Phycisphaerae > Sedimentisphaerales > Anaerobacaceae > JAFNGF01. The sequence goes on from CAZPJZ010000260.1 coordinate 2,365, forward strand.
GTCTGGGCCGGGCCAACTGGATAGCACGATGCGACCTGACTCAGCCACGAGATTACGTCATTGACCGGACTGATTTAGCCGTCTTCGCCGGCCAGTGGCTCGGAAGCGAGCCGTGGCAGAGCCAGTGATAATAGGTCAACCGTCGTCGTGCCGACGACAGCCAAACAAAAAACTAATAGGTGCATCGCCCATGAATAGAAAAGGCTTTAGTTTGGTCGAATTGCTGGTCGTGATTTCCGTGATTGGCTTACTGATGGCGGTGCTGCTGCCGGCTCTTGGCTCGGCCAGGGCCGGCGCCCGAGGCATGGTCTGCAGATCGAATCTTCGCCAGCTTTGCCTTGCCAACGCGGGCTACGCGGTCGAGAACGATGGCTTCTACGTGCCTGCGGCCCCGGATATCACATCGCAATCAGGCGGCAAATATCGCTGGCACGGCGTCCGCAATAGTCCCCATGAGCCTTTTGACCCAGGCAAAGGCCCGCTGGCGGCGTACTTATCCGATGGGAGAATAAAGGAATGTCCCGAAAAGGTGAATTTCGTAAAGGGACAGGATTGGAATACGAACTTCGAGCAAGGCTGCGGCGGATACGGATACAATCATATATATCTTGGTTCCCGAAACTGGCAGTCTCGCCAGTTCAAAACGCTCCAGGAAATGCAGCGGGCAGGCTGGGAGACAACCAAGACCACCGAGGTGCGCAGCCCGGGCCAGACTTTGATGTTCACCGATGCTGCAATGTCCAATAACAAGGGATATCTGATAGAGTACTCGTTTGCCGAGCCGCCCTTTGCCGTTTGTAATGGCCAGATGATGACCGGCAATTATATGTCACCATCTATTCATTTCCGCCACAGTGACCGTGCAAGTATTGGCTGGGCTGATGGCCACACCGATTCCCGTCAGATAGCCGGCTTCGATTCCCTCAACGCCTACGGCGTAGATTCTGCCGAGATGAGATTAGGCTGGTTTGAGCCGGTAGACAACACACCGTTCGATTTGGACTGAAATCACGGCATCGGTGACAGAACCGCAGGCGATAAATGCCCGTCGTACCTGCGCTGGGCAATATCCTGCTCGGTGCCATCGGCAGATTATATATCTTCTGTAATGTTGTCGCGGCGACGAACGTTTTGTATATGAGCGAGAGGCTTTTGTTTGTGCCGGAATTGAAAAGGAAGGCATTACGGGCAAGTACGGCAAGGCGCAATATCAGTATTGGCTGCTGGTCCACAACAAAGGACTGGCCGAAGCCCGCGACGTTAGGGTCTTGCTGAACGGCAAACCCCTGCCACTACATCCAGGGATTGCGGCGAACATTAAAGAGGCGACCGAGCAGGTGTGGCACGGCAAGTAGTCCTCAGCGCCGACGAGTTCTTTGAGCTTGTAGATCACGGGATGACCGGCAGCAGGATGTGGGAGGCGTGCTCTAAATCGTGGTAGATGGTTTGTTTTGCCTTGACCATCTTTGTGCCGGTGCCAAAAGGCTCGTCTGTATTGAGATTGCGGTCGAAGCGCGGGAAATTGCTGCTGGATATTTCGACCCGTATCTTATGGCCGGGCAGAAAAACGTTGCTGGTCACCCACAAGTCAATCTCATAGCGGTATATCTTGCCGGGCTCAATTGAAGTCGCCTTCTGGCGGGAGTCTCGGTAGCGGGCACGGATAATGCCATCGCAAAGATTGAACGGACGCCCATCCGGATGGACATCGACCAGCTTGGCGGTCCAATCCGTATCCGGTGCAGAGCTGGCGGCGTAGAGAATGACCTTCACCGGCCCGGTCACTTCCAGGTCGGTCTTCAGCTCATTACTGGTGAAAACGAGCACATCGTTACGCATTTGTGCCTTGGTCTGATCGTGTGGTCCGGCGGGGCAGCCCATTAGATTGCATCCGCCCAGGGTCGGCACAGGGTCATTCGGATCGTAGATGAATTTATCAGCAGGCTCATCGCCGGGCTTGGTTGTGCTCAGTTTCCCGTCACCGCTGAGAGTGTTTGCGGAGCCTTCACTGTGGAAATAGTATGGCGTATATTGTGCTCGCGCCAACGGCCATTCCTGCTCATCGCGCCACT
>CAZPJZ010000261.1:0-4423 GCA_964586995.1 uncultured Pirellulales bacterium
ATTGTGGCTCATCCGCCAGAAATAGTGGTTTGGCGGGCACCGCCGCCTCCTCGGCCCCCTGGCCGGCCTGTGCCAGGGCCTTATCATCCCGGGCACCGGCATCCCGTGCCGTGAGTTTGACCATCAGTCAGGGAAATTAGGGGCTGCGAACTGCCCGTGATGCCGCCTTGCTGCCTGGTCATAAGCACGGGCGGCAGCAAGCTCATCATCAAAATAGCCGAGCGATTTGGTTTGGCCTTTCACTCTTATCCGCGCACACCACTTGTTTTTTCTTTTGTGCCACGTAACACCTCTGTATTTTGAACGGCTCGTTGCGGGCCGCAATTTTGGGCTGTTGCAGACGTTTTGCCAGTGTGCGGCGGGCCGAAGATTGGCTTTGCGATTGTCCAGGCCGTTACGATTGATATGGTCAACTAAGAGGGTCTCCGGCACATTGAGGACCTGGCGGTGCATCCTGATGGTGGACTCTTTCTTGCCGTCCCAGACCTTTCGCTGGGCGTAATAGGTGCTTCTGCCCTTGGTGGCGTGCCATTTATATTTAGCCAGGCGCGGATAATCATCGGGGTCCACGATGGCGTACAGGCCCTGCGTGAGGGGGATTCGCCGGAAGGCGTAGCCGAAGCGCAGCCGTCGGTAGCCAAGAGCGAGCCAGACGGCGGCGTGTGCCAGCCAGGCTGGGATTCGGATTCGGATCACCAGAGTCAAGATGGCATCTCCGGCGGCGGCACGTTACGCAGTGCCTCCATAATGGGGCGGACCTGCGCGAATTGTGCGAAATTTGGCGTGTTTTTGAGGGCATAATTTGAGCGTAAGTCGTTGCAGAGAAGGCAGTAAAAAAATTTTTGGCAAGCAGCGATTTTTGTTCGGCGCTATCATCACTTTTGTGCGAAGGCGGGGCAGGGTGCATGTCAAGATTGTTGGTAAAAATTACATACGCAAACGTATGTCATTTCGACCGAAGGCCCACTATAAGTGGGCTGGAGTGGAGAAATCTGCTTTGCAAAGCAGACCTCTCCGCTCGGCCTTGTGGCCTCGGTCGAGGTGACAAAAGGCGATCCACCATTAAGGATTGTCATAATAGGCATTGAACTAACTTCTCTTTACCTAGAAACATGACATGCACCCGGCGGGGCAGTTGCCGCAATTTTCTCTTGCCTTTGGTTTAAGTGCTTCGATAATACTGCCGGCGGACGGACAGATGGGCGACCCGATGGCGCAAGAAGAACAAATACTGGTTGTCGAGCGAAAGGTCGTGCAGCAGATAGGCATGTTTCACGGGCTGGCGTTCGACGTGCAGCGGTATCTGGACAAGATCTTTGTTCAGGGCGTGCCGCGTTTTATGCCCAGGTCGCAGGCGGAAAAAGATCCCGCCTACAAGCAGCTCATTCCATACGTGATCATGGCTCACGCCGGCAAGTACCTCAGCTACGTCAGGGGAAGGCGAGCGGGCGAGGCCCGGCTTACGGGGCTGAGGTCTATCGGCATCGGAGGCCACATAAACCCGCGCGATGACATGCCCTTATTCAACGCCGACTTCTATGAGACTTACCTTGCCGCCGTCGAGCGTGAAGTGGCCGAGGAAGTGTCCGTAGAAACGAGCCATACGGATCGAATTGTCGCCCTTCTCAATGACGACAGCAACGAGGTCGGAAGCGTGCATCTCGGAATCGTGCACTATTGGAATCTGGATGCCCCCAAGGTCACGAAGCGCGAGCAGATGATTAGCCAGATAGCCTTTATGACCCCTGCCGAGCTGCACGAAGTCCGGGACACGATGGAGACGTGGTCGCGACTGTGTCTTGACGGGCTGGCCGAAATGGCCAAGTGCGCAAAGTCGGTCCTGAAAACGGACGGTCGGTTTAGGAAGCGCTAGGCCGGGTCACCTTCACGGAGCTTGACAGCGGACGGGTGAAGGCGTAATATTCGAGGTTGATGGTTAGCCGGCAATCGCGGCGGTCTTAGGATTGTTGACCCCATGAGCATTGTCAATCAAAGAAGCATGGTCTTGGCGGCGGTCTTGGTCGTCTTCTGCCTGATGGGCGGTTGCGGCGGCGCGGGCGACGCATCCAAGGCCCTGGCACCGGCAAAAGACCTCGGCCCGACCATCGGCTCGCTGGCGGCAGTCGTCACGCCGGAATCTGTCGCGCTGGAAGGGTACGGACTGGTCGGCGGGCTGAGAGGAACCGGTTCGGTCGAATGTCCGCCCCCAATCCGGGCGTACCTGGTGCGGTACATTCCAACCCAGCTAAGCGAGCGTGGGCTGGAGGTTGACAAGCTCATCAGCAGTCAGGATACGGCGGTTGTCCGGCTGGAGGCGGTCATGCAGACGACCTGGTCCAAGGCCCGCCATTTCGACGTGCGGGTCACCGCTCTGCCCGGGACGCAGACTACTTCGTTAGAGCACGGCTGGCTGTACCGCGCGGAGCTCAAGGCCAGAGGAACATTTGGCATGGCTACGAAAGTCCTGGCGGATGTTGAGGGCCCGGTCTTTATAGACAAGATCAACGCCGGTGCCGCCGAAAAGAAGGTCGGCTATGTCCTGGCGGGGGGACAGGTCCTGGATGAGCACAAGATAAGTCTCGAGATGCAGGCCCAGAACCACCGGCTGACCAGCCGCGTTCGCAATCGTTTGAACGAGCGCTTTGGCCATGGCACCGCCAGAGCTGCCTCCTCTACCAGGATAGAGCTGACGGTGCCTGCGAAATATAAAGGGCGCGAGCAGAGGTTCATCGGTATCGTCCGAGCCACCTATCTTGACCAGACTCCGGAAATCACCAACGAAAGGGTCATGGCGTTCGTCAGAGAGCTCGCCGTTGCACAAGACAAGCAGGCAAGTGAAATCGCTCTGGAGGCCATCGGCAACGAGGCTGTTGCCAAGCTGACCGTTCTGCTGAGTTCATCGGATGAGCAGGTGCGTTTCAGTGCTGCCAGGTGTATGCTGCGTCTGGGCGGTCAGCGCGGTCTGGACGTTCTCAGCCGCATGGCCAATGACACGGATTCGGCTTATCGCGTGCAGGCGCTGCAGGCGATCGCCGATGCTGCAGGACGCGCCGAGGCGGCCGGCATCGCGCGGAGATTGCTGGTGGACCCGGATTTTGAGGTCAGATTTGCCGCCTACGAACAACTGCGAGAACTTGGTGACGTCGGCGTGACGCGCAGGTTGATCGGTCGCAACTTTTTTCTGGAGCAAGTCGCCCAGGGCAAAGAGAAGGTCGTATTTGCCTCTCGCAGCGGCCAGCCGCGCATCGTGCTGTTTGGTGCGCCGATAGTCTGTCGCGACGGCGTTTTTGTGCAGTCAGCCGACGGCGATATCATCGTGAGTGCCCCGGCCGGTCAGGGATACGTTTTGCTGATACGCAAGCACCCCAGGCGGCCCGGCGCAACCGTCCAGTTGCGAAGCTCTTTCGATCTGGCGGATGTGATTCGAACCCTCTGTGACGAACCTTTGGGCAAAGACGAGGAGGCCCCCCGCGGCTTAGGGGTTTCGTACGCCGAGGTGATGGCCTTGTTGAAGCAGATGTGCGACCGGCAGGCCATCCAGGCGGAGTTCCGCCCCGGCCCCTTGCCGAAAATTGGCTAATTGTCAAGAAATCGCAAACCGTTAGCCGACAATAATAGTGCCCGTTGACCTCGGTCACGGTACGGCGCTTACGTGCCGACAACGGGCGGATTATCACGTGGCAACAAGGTGAAGAATGAGACTGGAAAAAATCGTCCTTAACGGATTCAAGAGTTTCGCGGATAAGACCGAATTTCCTTTTCGATCCTCCATCACGGGCATCGTGGGGCCGAACGGCTGCGGCAAGAGCAACATCGTGGACGCCGTCAAATGGGTGCTCGGCGAGCAGAGTCTCAAGAGTCTGCGAAGCGACCAGATGGCCGACGTCATCTTCAGCGGCAGCGGCAGCCGCAAGCCGTTGGGCACGGCAGAAGTCAGCCTGATCCTTTCAAATCGCGGCGGAGAGTCAACGGCACGCCTGCCCATCGACACCGACGAGGTGCAAATCTCCCGGCGGATATACAAAGGTGGAGAAAGCGAATATCGGATCAACGGTAAAATCTGCCGCCTGAGAGACATTCGAGAGCTGTTCATGGATACCGGTGTCGGCACCAAGGCCTACTCCATCATCGAGCAGGGACAGATTGAGCAGCTCGTCAGCGCGTCGAAAATGGATAGGAGAATTGTCTTTGAAGAAGCCGCCGGCATCAGCAAGTACAAGGTGCACAAGAAAGAGGCGCTCCGCAAGCTGGAGCGGACGGAGCAGAACCTGCTTCGCCTGGCGGACATTCTGGGCGAAGTGCAAAAGCAACTGCGGAGCGTCAAGCTGCAAGCCGGCAAGGCACGGAGCTATCTGCAATATACCGCCAGGCTCAAGGAGCTGCAGGTCACGCACTCGCTGGTTGAGTATGCCAAGAATGACGC
>CAZPJZ010000262.1:0-4423 GCA_964586995.1 uncultured Pirellulales bacterium
TCGATGCGCCAAGAATCAATATCGGAAAACTGGCCAGGTCAAATTTGCGAAGCGTCGGTCTTTCGGCCTCCTCTGGCAGACGCTGCATAACGCGGTCCAGGCGGTCACGCATGTCGTTTGCCGCAGCATCGAGATCCGTGCCCCAGGTAAACTTCACCCGGACCGTGCTTTGGCCCTCGACTGAGATAGAGCTTACCTCTTCTACTCCGGGCACGGCGCTCATGGCCTCTTCAATCGGACGCGTAATAAGCTGCTCAATCTCCTCCGGACCGGCATTTTCATAAATACAGGAAACACTTACGGTCGGGTATGAAATATCTGGCATAAGGTCAATAGGCAGGCGCAAAAGCGAGACCGTGCCCAGAAGAACCACTATCAACACCACCATAATCGTGAATATGGGGCGGTGGACGGCAAGGCGAGAGATTCTCATTGCGAACCTCCCGACTTCGCGCCGACAGGCCTGACCAGCGATTTGTTGTCCGCCTTTTGAGGGGTCTTTTCCGGAAGCTTTCTTTCCGGCAGCGTGATAGACGCTCCATCTTCCAGGAGATGATTACCCATCGTGACCACCGGACCCGAAATCTCCGGCTCTAATACTTCGACCGACTCGCCGCTTATGATCCCCACTGTCACCGGAACGAAGCGAGCCGTAAGATTGTTCGGGTCGGCAATAAAAACGCCTTGCTTGCCGTTCCTTCTAACCAGAGCAGCAAGCGGAATCAACGTGGCATTATCGTGTCTGGCAAACTCTATCTGGGCCCTTATGAACATCCCCGGCTTGAGCAGGTAATCAGAATTTGGGACTTCAATCTCCACCCGCGCTTGCCGGGAGCTTTCTTTTAGAAGCGGCGCGATCCGAACAATACTGCCGGCAAAAGTCACATCCGGATAGGCATCCGTGCTGATAACTGCAGGCTGACCAACCTTCACCTTGGGGTAGTCCCTTTCAACGACGTAGACCACCGCCGTCAAAGGATTGTTCTCGAGAACGGAAACGATGGGCTGATTCACCTGCAATAGTGCTCCCTCATCCACGAATCTCTCGCCGACCACTCTGGTCTGGCCGCCGTCCTCCCAAAATGCTTGAACCCTCGTATAAGATAGCCGAAGGTTAGCGGCCTTTAGTGCGGCGTCCTTCTGAGCGACCTGAGCGACGGAGACTTTGAGTCTCGTCTGGCAGGCGTTGAACGTGGCCTCGGCTTCATCCAGTTCGGAAGCGGAGGCGATCTTTTTTTCGCGAAGCGCCTTGGCTCTTTCGTACTCCCTCTGGGCAAGGTCGAGGTCGCTGGTACAATTGTCTGCGTTTGCCTTGGCGACCTGCAACTCAGCCTTGGCTTGCTCGGCTTGCTGAGTGAATTCCTCGTCATCGAGGATTGCTATGACCTGATTCTGCTGAACCGTATCACCGAAGTTGACCAGAAGTCTCTTGAGCCACCCAGCAACTTTTGGCGCGACAACGAACTGGGATTTCGGCACAAGAGAGCCGGTGAAAATTCCAAGGTCCTTGATCACATCTTTACGAACTGGTTGGGTTTCAACTGCCACTGCAACAGCCCCGCCCGGGCGGAGACTCTTCTTGGCAGAGACAGTAATCCGCTTGTACGCCTGCCAGCCAGCCACTGCAACAATTGCAAGAACGAGCAGCAGCGAAAGGAACTTTTTCACTTGTCTTTCCCTACAGATGATATGGATGCCGCTGCGGACGGGACATCATGCGCCGAGCCTGCTCGTCGCCGACGATCTCCTGCTTTTGCTGATCCCAATGGAGCTTGCGGCCCAGCACGTAAGACAGATTGCCGAGGATGCAAAGGTTGGAAACACCGACCGCCGCCTCGATGTTCATGATTGTCTTAGCACCGGTCCGAATGCCCTTGAACCAGTCCTCCTTGTGCCCGGGGCTTTTGTAGACGTCCTTCGCACCAGCCGGCGGCACCCACTCGCGGGCCTTCTTCTCAATCCACGTGCCGCCGTCGCCGCCCCAGTGAATAAACGTGCCCTTGCTGCCGTGGTAGGTAGCCCCATAGCCCGGCCGGGAAATCTTGCCGCCGGGCTCCTTGCCGGTCCGCTCCTCGGCCGGCACGGCGTTGCCGTCGCGCTGGTCCCAGATGAGCACCCAGTCCGGATTCTTGAACGCGTACGTGACGTGCATCGTGACGGCGCTATCCCATAAACCTTTGGTGGGCGGAGTGCCCTTCGCCTCGACGGTCACCGGGCCAGTCCCGTCGGCGCCCATCCACCACATTGCGCAGCTCATCACGTGTGCGCCGCGGTCGCGAATCTGGCCTCCGCCGGATTCCAGCATCCAGCGGAATGTGCCGTGACAGTAACGTTGGTTGTACGGCCGCCAGCGCAGCGGACCCAGCCACATATCCCAATCCAGCTCGGGCGGCGGGTCGCTATCGGGCACCGGATTATTATCGGTCGGGCTTGGATAGTGAAAACAGACGACCTTGTCGATATGTCCGATGTTGCCGTTGACCAGGTACCTGTGCGCCAGATAGGCCTCCGGCTGTGAGCGTCCCTGGGAGCCGACCTGCACGGAGACCTTGTTGTTCTTGGCGGCGGCCACCATCGCTTTACCCTCCTCGATGGTGCAGCAGGCCGGCTTCTCAACGTAAACGTGCTTGCCGCATTCAGCCGCATGGACCGTTTGAACTCCGTGCCAGTGGTCCGGTGTGGCGATGACCACCGCATCTATGTCTTTGCGCTCGAGAATGTACCGGTAGTCGCGATAAGGGGTCACGGCGGGGCCGGCCGTTTTGACCGCACCGGCCAGCCGCTTCTCATCCACATCGCAGACCGCCGCAATGTTGACATCGCCGGAACGGACAGACCCTTTCATGTCTTGCAGGTGATGCCCGCCCATTCCGCCGACACCGATATGGGCCATCGTCAAGCGGTCGCCCGCTCCCGTCCTGCCTGGCGCAGCCAGCACGCCGGATGAAATCATGTATGGAACGCCCACCGCGGCACCTGCGGCGGCAAGAAATTCACGCCTGTTGAGTCCGTTTAATCGTCTCATCGTTTTGTCACCTCTCTGATATGTGAAATGCGGTAATCCTAACCGGGCTGTAAACTTGTCGGTCTGGTCGGCACCAACTTGACGCAGGGCAGCCCAAAAACCTCAACGCCCCGCTGCCGAAGCGATTGCGCGATGTTAATCTTGAAGTCTTCGGGCGCCGCCTTCAAGCCGGCTTTCAATGCCGCAAGAGACCTTCTGCCGGGAATCCGTTGCAGGACCATCCGGGCATCCTCACGCAGGTCCTTGTCAGACAATAGCGCCGCAACCGGTTTGACGCACCTGTTGCCGCCGATCTCGGAGAGCATCCAGAGCACTTCGCGACAAACGGAGCTTGGCTGGCTGCCAGCCAGAAGCTCGAGCAGCTCGGCTTCCACGCCCTGCTTTTCTTGCTCAGCTCCGGGCCGACCCGCATGGCGAACAATCGCCCACAACGCACGCTTTGCAGCGCGAGCGACTTCCAGCTCGCTATCCGTCATTACTTTGGCCAAGGGCTTGACTGCGGGCGCTCCAACCTTGCCGGCGCCAAGCCAGGCCTCGGTCCGCACCTTGTCGTCGCTATTCTTGATTCTGCTCACCAACGTCTCGACAGCCCCTTCTCCGGCAGCACTTGCCGGCCCAATTGCCGCGCCGCCTGCTGCAAGAGATACCCTCGTGAAATCTTTTGTCCGCATACTTAAGAACCTTTCTTGCCGTTGAAACCTAAAATATCGGTGCCCCTCGGACCATGCCGTTCCACCAGGCAACAGATACCACTGTTTTTAACTCCCGACCAAGCCAAAAAATACATAGTAACGCAACGACTGAGCGGGTCAATAACAATTTCTCATGTGCCATCGCACATCGCACGAATCCGGCACCGCACTGACAGGGCCAAGGCCGGCAAGCCGTCCAGGAAATTGCCTTTCCGCCGTTGGAGCCCGGACTCAATATCTGCACACCGGCAAGGCCGCCTCGCGCCGTTTGTGCAAAAATGAGCAAAAATTCGCAAAAATTTACAGAAACGCTCGCCTTTTCAGCAGAAATGCTCATCAAATACGTACTTTCGGACGCAGGTTGGTCGAGTAGACGTAGCATGGCCTTGTTTCGTAGGTAACGTTTGTGCTCTCCGTTTCTCTTGCCTTTCGGTACCAAGAGTGCCACAGTATCTTAGCCCAAAACAGACTTCAACGCTCCTCACAGCACCGTGCGTGCGGATTTCCCGCACACGGCTCTTCAGCCAGTCTCTCGCAACGATAACGGTGGATATAGATGGTGCACGATTCGCGGTCGAGGCAATGGGTAGCAGTACAGATACACGTTAACCGCGATATTTCACGTGATTGTGGAGTTTTTCAATGGACAAATGGCCTAACTGCTTATACTACCTCGTAACATTTAGATTTATATGTATCCCAATAT
>CAZPJZ010000263.1:0-4416 GCA_964586995.1 uncultured Pirellulales bacterium
GAGTTATAATAAAATAAAAGGTGTTGGATAAAATCCCCTCATCGCCAGGAATTATAAAGGCCGAGTGCTAATCCCATTCGGCCTTTTCCTTTCCACTGCGAAGATGCATTAGTATAATACGAGAATGCAAGAGACTAGCTCACAAGATCCTAATCGTCCTAAGCGGATAGCCAGAACGGCGAGAGAAACGTCCGACAGTTTGGATCAGGTACACAGCGTGCTGGTCAAAGATGCGCAGAATGCACGGATCGCGGAGGAGAAGTTAAGAGTTTTCGCGGATTCAATTGAAGAAAGTCCTGATTTTCCTGGGCTTGGACAAACGGAATCGGCCTTGGTCAAGTACCAGAAGTTTGTGCAAACACGCGCACATCAGATCAAGGCCCAGTCTTTCGATTTCAGCGCCCCGGTACTCAGCACTGCGGCGAGCACAGCCGTGTCTAGCATAATTAGTCTTGGTGGGGCTCAAACCTGGAATTTTCTTGATAAAGACGAAAATTGGCCTACATGGTGGAACCGCGAAACCGTGGATCGATACGCAAAGATGTTAGACAAAGTTAGCGCGGGATTAGGACCACTGCTATTGGGGGCATGGGACGCATTGTATGGGACAAGGCATGAGACGTGGCGGTCTGTATTGACTCAAGTCAGGGAACTGTTCAACCAGTTCTTCAAGAGTGGTAGAGTGGCACCGGATGAAGAAGTGCGTAATTCGGAATTCTTCGACTCACATCGAAAGGGGAAGAAGAATGAGAAAGAAATATGGTGGGAAGAAAGACTAAGATACGCAGTGAATAGGAAAATACAGAACAAATTGGTATCTCAGTCTCTTGATTCCCAAGTAGGTGTGGTTGTCAACAGCCATAATGATCTAAATAGACTGCATACGCCTGGAGAAATCGATCCGGTATTGGCCAAAGCTGCTTTTATTGAAACTCTTTCATTTCTTAAACAGTTCATCGATGGATTGGTAGACCAGGGGGAACTGATATAGATGAAGCTAAGCCCGTGCGGACGATTGTAGTCCTTCGCGGCGAGTCCTTCGACAAGCTCAGGATAAAATCACGCCTGCGGCGGACAAATCCGGTCATCGCCAGGATTATAACCCCCGATGGTCAGAGCTATCGGGGCTTTCCTTGTGCTCCTCATTTTATTTGACACTTTATTTTACATGATTTAGACTTTGGAATATGACAAAGCAGGAAATAAAAAAGCGGTTATTGGCAGCAGTTAAAAATGATCCTAATTCTTCGGATATCAAGTATGTGGCTCTTTTTGGTTCCTACGTTAATGGAACACCGCGAGAAGACAGCGATATTGATGTTCTAATAGATTTTTATCCACACTCGATAGTCGGATTGTTTAAGTACATCGATATACAAGAGAACTTGTCCAAAGCTCTCGGGAAAAAAGTTGACCTACTGACCCCACAGGCTATTAGCAAATATTTTAGGAATCAGGTACTTCAAGAGGCTGAGGTTGTCTATGAAGGTTGATAGAACCTATTTGCTCCATATACTTGAGGCGATCGAGAAGGTTGAGGGATATATTGCAGCGGTTGACTTTGATGATTTTTCAGATAATAACATGATGATTGATGCGGTGGTCAGAGAGCTGGAAATCATAGGAGAAGCAGCCCGTAATTTGTCTGATAGTTTTGAAAATAAGCATTCCGAAATTCCCTGGTATAAAATCAAGGCGATGAGAAATGTATTAATTCATGAATACTTTGGTGTTAATCTAAAGGTGGTATGGGATACCTGTAAAAATGATATCCCGGCCCTTAAGACCTTTGTCGAAAAAGTGCTTAATGATTAACAGTGAACGAGACTATAGCAAAGAAATAGCCCATATCTGCAAGCAACATCACGTGAAATATCTGGGATTGCACGGCTCAGGCCTGAACCAGGAGAACGCCGGCCCTGAAGATCGCGATATCAATTTTCTTGTGGAGTTTCTCCCGTTGGAGCCGAAGCAGCACGCCGTGTGCTACTTTGCATTGGAGAAGGAGATGGAGAACCTGTTCGGCCGCCATGTTGACTTGTGTGATCTTACCGGCATCACTCATCCGGACATATTGCGGCCATTAACGAAGAACAAGACTGATATCTATAAAGCCTGAGGCACGAGGGTTTCTGTATGATGTCAGGTGGAGTGGGGCTTGCCCCACCAAATGAGTAGCGCGTAGGGCATGCTGAGCACACCATTTTCCTTGGCGACCAGTTGCCTGATTCCATTCCGAACTCAGAAGCTAAGCCCGTGCGGCCGATGGTAGTCCACTCTGACTTTGCTGCAGCTTCCATCTTCAATAAAGCAACAACGGGAAAGTCGGCGGGTAAAATCACGCCTGCGGCGGACAAGTCCGGTCATCGCCAGGATCCTTCGACATAGCCTGCCCTGAGCGCAGTCGAACGGGCTCAGGACAAGTTTATAAAGGCCGGGTGGCAGTCCCACTCGGCCCCTTCTTTTTTGCTGCAAAGTCCCCAATATAGAATTAGAGGCTAACCAGATTGCACGACCTTGACCTGTCAGCGCGAGGTGCCTTCGGCAGCGAGTCTCTGGTAAGAAAGGCGCGGACCGTCATTAACCTACCACAATTGGCGACTGTTCCTTCTTTATTTATTTCGTACTACGTTCAGGGAAAGCACGTTCGCCCGCCCGAAGAAAAGCAATCTCCCACCTGGATACGCCGGCCACGAAAAGTCGAGCCGTTCTGCCCGCAATCTTATCGGTTTGATGTTTCGCCGCGTCCGTCCCCATAACCTGCGGATACCATTTCGACTTCTCGAGGTCCTTTGCATCCAGAATTTTCTTCGGCTTCGTCCAGCCGGTCGCGTCGCCCAAATCGGGATTGAAGCTGACGTAGATTCCCTCCTGCGTCCAGTCCTTGTCTTTGGCACGATTCAGCAGCATGACCCACGCATTGAGGTGTGTGTTCCAGTGGATGGAAGGGCCCCAGAACGCATCGGCATCTTCTTTGTGCCAATCGATTCGACTCGTGAAAATGGGCGTGACATGCCCGCCAAGGCCGGGCTTGTTCCACGCCCCTCGGTGCCATTTGAAAACCTTGCCCGCAGGGACATCCCGGTCGGCGTAGCGCATTCTCGCGACAGCAACGCCCTGTTCTGCTTCGTTGCGGTGATAAGTGCTCACGAAGAAATACAGATACTCTTTTTTGCGGTCCGCTATCACGGCAAAGTCGCCGTTGCCGCCCATGAAATACTTGTTGGCTGACTCCAGATTGTTAGAGGCCTGTGGTGCCTCCAGTACAATTCCTAAATCGTGCCAGGTAAGACCGTTGTCTGTTGAGACCATAGCTCCGATGCGCGGCGCGGTCCTGCCGGTAGGAAGCGGCGGCTCGTTGTGGTACCACATATAAAGCTTGCCATCCTCTGCTTTGTGAGTTGACTCGATCCAGCGGCCGCCCATGGTCCAGCCGGCCTCGTTGTCGAACGTGACCCGCTGCGACGGCTGGCTCAGATGAAAAAGATCGGGCCCGAACGAGCGAAACGGGTGCCCCGTCGAATAGAACATGTACAGAGTGTCGCCATCCCAGTGGGCCGGACTGCTGCAATCAATATCGCCCGGCTCATTGGGGTCCACGCCGGCGCGGGCCACGCCGGGAAACTGCAAGCGCGGGGCCTCGCGTAACGCCACATCGTAGGCCAACAGCGAGGCGGGAAAAACAGCGACTAAAACATACGAAATAAGATGCAGTGTAGCGGCTTTCATAGTTCTCCTTTCCCATATTTCCCAGAGAAAGCCTCTTATCCGCACAGAGAGTTATTAGGTTCGTTCACGCGCCTAACAACTTCTCACGGAACATGAAAAAGACGGCTGCCATAATGCACAGTCCCGCCCAGAGATAGTCCAGGCGAATGTGCTCCTTGAGATAGAATATCGAGAACGGAACGAAGATGGTCAATGTGACCACTTCCTGGAGAATCTTTAGCTGCCCGACGTTCATCACCTGGTGGCCGATTCGGTTGGCGGGCACCTGGATAAGATACTCAAAAAGCGCTATCCCCCAGCTCACCAACGCCGCCACAATCCAAGGACGATGGGCAAGATTCTTCAGATGGCCGTACCAAGCAAACGTCATAAAAACATTACTGCAACACAAAAGGATCGCAGCCGTGATTATGGTGCGCATAGACGTCTCCTTATTCTCATCTAATATGAGTTCTGCAATTTTGCAGAAGGCTCTCGTTCAATCAACGCCCTTAATTAGGGTACTACCGCAACGCAAAAGAGAAAAAGGGGGTCCCGCCGGATTAGACTGCCACGGCAGATAATGGGTAAATCCGTGCTGCCGGCGGAAGCAAAACGCGGCTCTTAAGGCGGGTCCATAGTCGGCTTTACACTTTTCGCGTTCATGCCAACAAACCATTTTCAAACACAATTAGCCAAAGCAGCTCA
>CAZPJZ010000264.1:0-4414 GCA_964586995.1 uncultured Pirellulales bacterium
GCAAATTCGACCGTGTTGTCTTTCTCCAGATAGTTCACAAGAAAAACGCCCAGCGCCCCATCTTCCGCCTTCCAAATAGACCCTTGTACGCTCGCAAGTGTTGCATCACGGGGATTATTGCCGTGGTCGGGCCATCGCTCTGTGATGCTCTGGACGGGCTTTATTGGCTCTACGAGGTCGACCAATTCTCCGAAGGTGAGGAATTTCTTGGCCATCACGCGGTATTGCCCGACCTTCTTTAAGAAAGCAGCTTTTTTGGCGTGTTCCGGATTAAATAGCTCCAGTCCCATCCAGCCGTTCTGATAGCCCCAGATAAACGCCCGTCCTTGCGCCATAATCCAGGCCCGGTCGCCGTGCTCAAACCACGCAGGGCTGCCAAAATAAATGCTGTAGCCTGAATAAACCGCCGTCATCATCGGAATTTCTCGGTCGTCAGGTTTTATCCACGTAAGAAAGGCATCGACGCCGTCCATAAAAGGCTCTGCGGCGCATTCAGTGGTGATGACCATATCTCTGCCGGCGCTGTGGGCGACATTCTGAACTTTCTTGAGCATATTTCTATAGCCTTCGACCCACCACCCGCCGCCACCAAGGGGATGCCCGTGTGACTTGTCAAAACAAAGAACCGGGCCGGCAGCAGCTATCTGGTCGATGTACACGGCATTTACGCTGACCTCCGCCGCCAGGCGCTCGACTATGCCGGCGATTTTATCCTGCCAGAATTCCGTATAACTGCACATAGGGGCCTGTTTTACGCGGTTGCCGTATTCCTCCACGTAGTGCTTGCCCGCCTGATCTTTAGCGCAATAGGGAAAATAGTCGCCAAAGTCATCGTTAGAAATGTCGATAATTCTGCCGTTGATATAGGGCATTATGATAAGGCCTTTTGAAACAAGGTCGCGCACCTGCTCGGCGATATCGGGCTTGGCCGGGAAATAGTGCGGATAATGAGTATCGAACGGAATGGCGTGCCAGTTGTACCAATGTGCGGCAAGAGGAACGCCAAAATAGTTTTGGGCATCGAGCAGCGGCTTATTTTTCTGCTGCAAAGTACCGGCCTCAGGCCCGATATAGCCACCCACCAACATCCATAATCCAACGTTCTTGAGCGCCTCCGGCATACTTGCCCGCTGGGAGATTTTGCCTTGCGACATCCAGGGAGCAGTCAGTGCAAATTTGCGATATATTTTGCATCCTTCCATCCAGCTTCCAGGATACACACCCATCATTACCGCAAATGGGTCCTTGTGATCGCAGCCCGGAATGCCCATATTCTCGGCATTTGTCTCGATGTAAAACTCCTTGCCGGGTTCTATGATGAAAGTCTTATCCCAGGCATTCGGATCGTGCGCGGCCATATAGACTGCGTTCGTTCCTTTGGTTGCGCATAAAAACTGCATGGGCATCGACCAGCCATGTGGATACCTGTACGACATTCTTGCGGCGCAGTTTTTGAAGAGTTTGCCGGCGTTGCCTGTGGGAACGGTTATATCGTACTCTCCGCGCTTCAAATATCCGCTACACTTGGGGAAGTCAACGTCCCAAAGACCCCACTGTTCTGACTTATTGTCTACCCATATTCTCCAGGAAGCTATGCCTGAATTTCCGGGAAGGTCCACCGTTACCCGTATGGTGAGTGCACCTTTTTCTTCTTGCCAGTCTGTGTCAAGCCATTCAAAACTTGCCTGCTGGCTGCCATCTGCAAGTCTAACAATTCTGCGGGAAGCACAAGGTGATTGGATGTTTGCCAGGCTGCGTTTTTCTGCGCCCCGGCCGAGCGTAATCTCCCAGAGCGTGTGTTTCCCATCGACCGCCTGGATATGGTTGATTCCTGCACCAACGTCCACCATCGCAGCCAGTCCCATACATTCAGGCTCAAATTCAAAACGAACAAAACTATTTGCCAATACAACTTTCGGTGCGGTCGCAGCCCCAACTTGATCGGGGCAAGACGCGGCCGCAACATGTGTGGCGCAAGCCCCGATGACACATATAAGTACGATGCGAAACCCTAATTTTGTAGAGCGCATACCGTTCTCCTGTAACATTGGGCGGGCCATTTACGGTAAAGATAGCTAAGAGACCGGATACCTTCAAGTGAACTCTCGCACTTTTCTGAAAAAGCCCTGCTTGGTAACTCCAGCCTCCAGAGCATGTGCCTTCAACAGAGTTCAGCCTGAGCGTAGCCGAACGAGTTCAGGGCAGGCTCTGGGGCCGCCCAGTGGACAGGCCAAAGCCAATGTCAAGCGGGGCACCGGCTTATTGACTGGAAGAAGCGTATTTCTCAAGGAATCTGCGACAGCAGCCGAAAAATACACATAGACAGATTGATTTTGGCTTTGGCCGGCAGGGCAGTTTCGTTCTAAGTATAGTCAGGATAGATGGTTATTGACGACAAGGACAGTCGAGTCGCTGATTACGTGGCCGTGGTCGTGCTGCTTTTGATGGCGGTCGGCACGGTCTTTGTTTTCTCTGCGGGTGCTAACATCGGACAGGAGCTGGATTTACGGAGATTCTACGATTTTCCGGGTCTGCGGCGAATCCTGTTTTTCCCTCTGGCTTGCCTGGTAATGTACGCTGCATCCTGTTTCGATTATCACCGATTCAGCTTCGCACGGGGCTGGTTCAGATCGCCGACCGGCTATTGGTTAGTCCTTAGCATCGCGTTACTTATACTTGTTTTGCTGCCGCAGTTCGGCACGGAGATAAACCGTGCCCGGCGGTGGCTCAGAATCCCGCTTGGCCCGATTGCGGTGAGTTTTCAGCCTTCCGAGCTGGCGAAATGGGCTACCGTTTTCTTCCTTGCGGCGGTCTGCGCTAAATTGGGTGTTCGGCTGAGGTTATATTGGAAAGCATTTGTTCCCGTTTGTGTGGTGGTCGCAGCGGTTGTAGGGCTGATTGTTGTCGAAGATTTTGGCACGGCGGCATTTATAGCCATTGTGGCGTTTCTGATGCTGCTCAGCGCCGGGGTGAGATGGTGGCACGTCTTAACGCCATTGCCGTTTGGGGCGGCTGGCTTTCTCTTAATGCTGGTGCGCTCGCCCGGCCGGATGCAGCGGATTGCTGCCTTTCTGCATCCCGAGAGGTGGACGGACTCGGTTGGCTACCAGGCGAACCAATCGCTAATCGCCCTTGGTTCCGGCCGACTGTGGGGTAAGGGCCTGGGCGAAGGAATCTGCAAGTACGGCCATTTGCCCGAGGATACTACCGATTTCGTGTTCGCGATTATCGGTGAGGAGCTCGGCTTTGTAGGGGCGGCGGCAGTTATTGGCTTGTTTGTCATCTTTGTCGCGCTTGGCATGGTGGTTGTGCTGCGCAGCCGGGACCGGTTCGGCCAGCTTTTGGCCGGCGGCATCGTTTTGACCATCGCACTTCAGGCCGTGCTAAATATCGGGGTCGTGACCGTCGTCCTGCCGACCAAGGGTATACCGCTTCCATTTGTCAGTGCCGGCGGAACGAGTATGCTGCTGTCGGCCGCCGCCGTGGGGGTATTACTGAATATTGCCAAGCAGTCCGTACAAAAGCTGCTTCAATTGGAGAGGGGTCACGGAGCTTGATAGATGAGCGGTAAATGTTTTTTCTTTGCCGGTGGGGGGACAGGCGGACATATCTATCCTGGCGTTGCCGTGGCCGAGAAGATTGCCGAACTTGCCCCGGCGGCAACGATACATTTTTTCTGCAGCACCCGCAGTATCGACGCCGGGATCCTCGAAAAGGCCGGATTTGAGTATACGACATTGCCCGCCAAAGGATTCTCTGTTCGGCCTGGCAGGCTAATCAATTTCTGCACTTCATTCTGGAGAAGTTATCGAGCTGCCAGAGGAGTAATCAGTGCCAGTACTGCTCCTGTAGTGGTTGGCGTGGGCGGGTTTGTCGCGGCGCCGGTCTGTCGAGCAGCGCATAAGTTGAATGTGCCTGTCGTGCTCTTGAACGTGGATATTGTGCCGGGCAGGGCGAATAAAATGATAGCTCGCTGGGCAGAAGACGTTTTTGTACAATTTGCCGACACGCAAAAGTATTTTGCCGCGAGGCAAACGACAATCCATGTCGTCGGTTGTCCCTTGAGGAGCGGGTTTGAAAATCTACAGCCAGAGCAGGCGATAAAACAGATAGGTCTGGACCAGAATAAAAAGACCTTGCTTATAACCGGTGCATCGAGCGGGTCGGAAAATATCAACCAGGCGGTCTGTTCGCTGCTGGAAAAGCTGGATGGCTTTGCCGATGATTGGCAGATAGTCCACTTAACGGGACATGCTCACCACGAGAAGGTCGAGCAGATGTACCGCCGGGCAAAAATTGCTCACAAAATCGTGGCATATTTCGATGATATGCCGAACCTGTTGGCTGCGGTGGATCTGGTGATCGGTCGAAGCGGCGCGGTCAGCGTAGCGGAATATGCCGCGGCAGCAGTGCC
>CAZPJZ010000265.1:0-4408 GCA_964586995.1 uncultured Pirellulales bacterium
TCGTGGGTCACCATGATGACGGTCTGGCCGGCACGGTTCAATTTTTCAAGCACATCTAAAATACCATTTCCCGTGGCAGAGTCAAGATTTCCTGTCGGCTCATCAGCCAGAAGGATCCTGGGCTCATTCATCAAAGCCCTGCCAATAGCTGCTCTTTGCCTCTCGCCGCCGGAAAGCTGATAAGGCTTATGCTCGGCTCGGTCGGACAGACCCAACTGGCCAAGCAGCTCTCTGGCTCGGCTTTTCGCCCATCGGCGACACGCAAACCAGCCCAGCACGCTCTTCGACGCCATGGCTGGAAGAAAGACGTTTTCCAATACCGTTAATTCGTCCAACAAGTGATAAAACTGAAAGACAAATCCTACCATTTTGTTGCGGTATCTATTTAGTTCACGGGCACTGAAGCTGCTTAAATCCCGCCCGTCGAAGCTCACCACGCCGTTATCGGGCTTATCCAAGCCGCCTAAGATGTGCAGCAGCGTGCTCTTGCCGCTGCCCGAGGCCCCCACGATGGCGACAAATTCCCCTTCCTTCACCGCCAGGTCAACGCCTTTGAGCACCCGCACTTTGGTAGCGCCCATCCGATAGCTTTTGTAAATCGCCTCGGCACTTAATATGGAGTTGGCTTCGCTCATAACTGGCTCACCTGCAAAGTCTCCACCGGTCTGAGCCTTGCCGCCTGCCAGCTCGGTATCAGCGCGCCGGTCAAGCAGGCGGCAATCGCCGAAAGGATGATGATCGTCAAGACTGTGAATCCCACCTGGTTGGGGATATCCTCTATAACGTAGATTGTCCTGTCCCAAAGTTGAAATTGAAAATGCTCGAAAAGCCAATTTTCTATCTGGTTTATTCTTGACAGAAACGACCAGCCGGCCAACGTGCCAATCACAGAGCCCAAAAGCCCAACCAAAAAGGCAAATCCCACAAACAACTGGATGATATTTGCATTCGACACACCGAGGCTTTTCAATATGCCTATATCTTTACTTTTGTGGCTGACAATCATATAAAAGACAACCAAGACGATAAAAACTGTCGTAATTCCCACCAGAGCGAACATGACGGTCATCATGGTCTGCTCTTTTTCCATGGCTGCAATGAACGCCCGTCGGTACTCTTTCCAGCTTTGCACACTCACGGTATCAAATAGATAGGCCTGATCTTCGCCGGCCTTTTCCTGCGTGAACTTCCGCCATAGAGCCGCAACTTTTTGACATCCGGCCTGCAGTCTGACATGTGGCTTAAATTTTATGTGTATGGCGCTGACTCTATTTGTCGGCCCGGCCATTCCGCAAAGCCGTTGGGCGTGCTCAAACTGCACATAAATCAGCCGACTGTCTACCCTGGCCAAACCGCTGTGCGAATGGTCGCTGTAATAGAAAGTCTTTGTGTTGACCAGCCCGGTATCGGCCCGGGCCAGAGCGCCCTTTGCCGTCAAAGGAAAACAGCTTACCAGAAGAGGTATTCTCTCGGGGACAGCTTCGTAGGCATACCGGCCTTTAGCGTCACGGCTCAGTCTCAGGTCAATGCCAAGCACGCAGCCCGGCAGATTCGGGTCATAGATGGGTGCAAAGGTTTCCGACACGTTAGACTTGCGATGATACAATGTCTTGCCAAAGTCCGTTGCTCTGCCGTGTTTGACCGGATCGATCCCCATGACTTCCAGAGCGTAGTACTCCTCTGTGCCGGCGGGACTTATCAGCGCGTAGCTTCTTATTACGGGGGATGTGCCGTACACAAAGTCGGCCTCTTCCAGCAGCTTTTCAAAATCCTCATAGTACGCAAAGCCCACGAGCGACTCGGTCCCCACAACACAGTCGCCCGCGAAACTATGATTCTTCTGTTTGAAACCGCTCACCAGGCCGGTCATGACTGTCATGACCACCACTACAATAAACACGCAAAGAGCCACTGCCAGCACCGCAAAATATGTAATGCGGCGTTTTATCAAATACCGGGTTGCCAGAATAATTTTGTACATCGCTCACTCACATCTATTCGGTTGTGTCGATGCGACATTTTTTTTGCGTGCCTACTCGTATCGAAGGATGTCCACGGGCTTTGTTACTGCCGCAACGACTGCGGGAACTAATGTCCCGACCATCGCAGCGATCACTGCTAATAGCACTATGTGAAACGCGGAGGCCCAGTCGACCTCATTAGGAATCTTGCTGAACATATACACGCTGCTTTTCCACAACTTCAGCCCGGTGACTATTCTTATCCAGTTCTCAATCGCGCTGATGTTCTTGGTAATCAGATATCCCAGCACGGCCCCTGTGACCGAACCAATTGCTCCGACACAGGCGCCAAAGCCAACGAAGATAACGGCTACGGCGCCGCTGCCCGCCCCACAACTCTTCAATATGGCAATATCCCGCTGCTTGAGCCTGACGATCATATAAAATATGCAGAAGATCAGCACCACCACGCTGAAACTTACTACACCAAATATCACCAGCAGCAGGTCCCTCTGTTTGTATAGCTCAACAACGTATTGCCTCTGCATTTGCTTGGCGGTGGCAACAGTCGTCTGGGCTATCGCGTATGGGCCCCAGCCGAGCTGCTCGGTGGCAAAGACCTGCCATAAGCCGCGAATCTCTGCCAGAGCCGTCTCGATCTGAGCATCCTCTTTGAGTTTAATCTGGATGCGGTCGGCCATTTGGCTGTCTTCATCGGGATGCAGCTCTTTCTGTAATGCTTCGATGGGCAGGTACACCAGACTGTTGTCAAGGTCGTACACCCCGGTGAAAACGACATCGGCAATGACGAATGGCATAACTCTTCTGTTTAACGAACGCACACCTGAAGTATCCTTGCCCGCCTGTGCTTCTGTCACCGACCCTGTGGTAAGAACAACCTGGCTGCCAATCATACTCTCGACCGCGCCAAAATCATACTCATCAGTTGCTTCATCAGGCTCCGCTACCAGACCGATACCGACGAATCCTCCGGTTTTCTCTGCCGGGCCGCCAACCGTAAAGGACGCCTCGCCGGATACGTCTTTTTGTTTAAGGAGTGATTGTTTGTAGCTCGTAACGTTTGCTCTTCGGCCGGGCTCGATTCCCCAGACTTCCACCCCACGCACATTGCCCTTACCCAGATGTAGCAGGCCCGGCGCGGATAACGTAGCTGTGGCGGCCTTGACCGCGCTTATTTGCTCCAGGCGTTCAAGGAACAGCGGGTATTTTGCGAATCTAATGGGTGCGGCGAGAACCACATCGCCTATTGTATCCACCGCTGCCTGCTCGAATGCATTGATAAAGCCGGTGAAGAGGCTGGCCACCACGATTAGTAGCGCCGTAGACAAAGCGACGGCAGCGATACTCAAGAACACAATTCTTTTCTTACGCAAGTATCGCAGCCAAAAAAAGAGCTTTAACATTGCCGCGGACCATCCTGTTTTAGAAGTGGAAAGAGTATGACGTCGCGAATACTCAGCGCACCGGTCAAGAGCATCACTAACCTGTCAATTCCGATGCCGAGCCCACCGGCCGGCGGCATGCCGTACTTCAGTGCTGTAATGAAATCGGTATCCATCCTTGCCATGGAGTCGTCCTGTCCACGGAGCTGCACGAGAAAGTTTTCGTATTGCTGGTCGGGGTCATTGAGCTCGGTGTACGCATTAGCCAACTCTATTCGGGCGGCATACAGCTCGAACCGCTCGGCATATTTAGGGTCCTCTTTTTTGCGCCTGGTCAGCGGACACAGCGCCGCCGGATAATCCAGCACGAAGGTAGGGGCAACGAGCTTATCCTCGACGGTGACCTTGAGCAGGCTGTCAATTACCACAGCATCGTCCATTGCCGCTTGATCAATGTTCAGGTCTGCGGCCTTTTTTCTAATAGCTTTGATGTCGTCGATATCACAGCCGCTGTGCTCTTTCAAGAGCTGAGCATATTTTGCCCGTCGCCACGGCCGAGTAAAGTCCACTGTCATGTCCCCGAATTCCACCTGCTGCCCCGGACAGAATTTCTCAACCAGCCGAGAGATCATCTCCTCCGTCAAATCCGTCATCACGTTGTAGTCGGCGTAGGCCTGATACAACTCGAGCATGGTGAATTCCGGGTTGTGATATCTGCTCAGCCCTTCGTTGCGGAAATTGCGGTTGATTTCGAAGACCTTTTCCATGCCACCGACCAGCAGTCTTTTCAGAAACAGCTCCGGTGCAATTCGCAAGAACAAGTCCATATCCAAGCTGTTGTGATGGGTAATAAACGGCTTGGCTGCGGCTCCGCCGGGCTGTTGCTGCATCATGGGCGTTTCCACCTCCAGGAAGCCGCGGCCCTGCAGGAACTCGCGGATTGTTGCCACGATGGCGCTGCGTGTCTTGAACCGCTCCATGACTTCAGAGTTGGCCCACAAGTCTACGAACCTTTGCCGATAGCGCAGGTCAACATCTGACAGG
>CAZPJZ010000266.1:0-4401 GCA_964586995.1 uncultured Pirellulales bacterium
GTGTTGGCGGCCCTTGCTTTGGGCTGTCTGCCACAGGGCAAAAAATGCAAGCCGCAGCGAAAAATTTTTTGCTGACACCAAAGAAGTCCGCAGTTTGTTTGGTCAGTCCCTGTGACGAGACAACAGTTGTTGTCCGCAAAAAAATCCAGCAGGCGGCAGACGTCAAGACGGCATTTTAAGAATGGCGCGCCCTCAGCCCAGTTGATCGCTGATTCAGGAGTTGTCCTGGCGAAGCGCTACTATATAAGCCAAAGACGGTCAGGAAAGGTCTGAATACCTTTGCTCTAACTAAACTGCGGACCATTTGTCCGGGCACAAGACCCGGATTCGCGTTTCAGGCCGCCGGCCGCACGCCTTTGCCATAGATGGGGGCAAAGGCTGCCCACGCCGTTAATAATTCTGGCAGCCACACTTTGACAGCGAGTCGACCAGACAAAAAAAGGCCGAGTAAGCCGCTCTCATAACCGCAGAGATTCGCGGACCCAACCGTTCGAAAAGCGGCAAAAAACAAGACTCCCCGAGTAGGGCTCGAACCTACAACCTAGCGGTTAACAGCCGCTCGCTCTACCCATTGAGCTATCGGGGATCATAGTTAGCCGGTACAACAATTTCTTTGCCTTGCCCAGCTACTCTCGGCGAAATTATCTCCAAACATCCCTTAAATTTCAACAACTTTTCAAGATTCATCTGGTTTTGCCGATAGTACGAGAAACCGCTGGAGCGCTGGACAAATTGCGCATCCTGTTATAAGATGCTATTTTTACGAGATTTGGTTAGATGGGTCTATAGGGCATTTGCAGAATAATGGCCTCCAGGGCATCATTGCAGTTGGACTTCCGAATGAATAATCGAGGGAACAAGGAGCCAATCGAGTGTATCATATAAGTGAATAGTGGATTGGCAGCTTCTGAGAAAGCCGTCAAATTCTAAGGTTCTCGTTGCTAACATGGCTAAAGATATCCTCAGCGTCGGCGAGTTTACCCTCTTAAGGAGGATTGGGACTGGCGCCCGCAGCACAATCTACCTGGCCACCGACGAGCAGGACGACATGATTGTCGCCCTGAAACGAGTCACATTGGAAAGGCTGGAAGATGCAAGAGTCTTCGAGCAGACGGAGAACGAATACAAGGTCGCCCGGCGAATAAACCATCCCTATGTCCGTAAGTGCTACAAGCTCCAGAAGATCCGCAGTATGTTCAAAGTAAGAGAATTGCTGCTTTCCATGGAGTACTTTGAGGGCAAGACTCTCGAAGAAAGCCCTACCTTGAGCCTCGGTGACGTGCTGCTGGTGTTTCGGATGGTGGCCGGCGGACTGAACGCCATGCACCAGCAGGGATTTGTGCACTGCGACATAAAGCCAAACAATATTCTGCTGAGCAAGTCGGGTTCGATCAAAATCATAGACCTTGGACAGAGCTGTAGGATCGGCACGACCAAGCCGCGGATTCAGGGCACTCCCGATTACATCGCCCCCGAGCAGGTCAGGCGCAAGCCGCTCGGCCCAAAAACGGATATCTTCAACCTGGGTGCCACCATGTACTGGGCTCTCACCGGAAAGAACGTGCCCACGTTGATCCCCAAGAAAAACAGCTTTGGCTTACCTGTAAACGAGCCTCGAAGGGCCCCTCATGAGATAAAGGAACGCATACCCATAAATATCTCAAGGCTGGTAATGGATTGCATAAAAGACGATCCTGCAGACCGGCCGGACAACATGATGACGGTGGTGTCGCGTCTTGATCTGATGATACACAGTATCTTTGCAGACAAAATAAAACCAAACAAAAATGCCTCAAACAGTGATTGACCTGCTGAACCAGGGGCTCGAAGCCAACAAAGCAGACAAGTTTCGACGCGGAAACCTGGTTCATCTGCCGGGCGAGGGTTCGTTGATCGCCGCCGGCGACATTCACGGACACAGGCGCAATTTCGAGCGGGTCGTGGCTTTTGCCGACTTGGCCGGCCATCCGGACCGACATCTGGTTCTGCAGGAAATCATACACGGAGGGCCACAAGATTCTGAAGGAGGCTGCTTATCCTACAAGCTGTTGTTCGACGCTGTCCGCCACAAGCTGGCCTTTCCCCACCGAGTCCACGTAATTATGGGAAATCACGACACAACGGTCATCAATAGCACCGCGGTGATGAAAGACGGCAAAGAAATGAACCGGGCACTGTACCGGGCGCTGGAGCGGGAGTTCCAGCAGGACTATGGCGATATCAAACTGGCCATAAGACAATTCCTATTCTCGCAACCCTTGGCGGTCAGGTGCGAAAACAGAATATGGTTGTCCCATTCCCTTCCCAGCGACCGTCTTATAAACAAATTTGACCCTCACATAATGGACAGGCCGCTGAAGATAAGCGATTGTGAAAAACCGGGCTCAGCTTACCTGTTGACCTGGGGAAGAAGACACAGTCAGGCCTTGCTCGATAGGATGGCCCAGCTTTTTGACGTTGACACTTTCATCCTCGGCCATCAACCCCAGGAGCACGGCTGGTACCAGGCCGGCAAGAACCTCCTAATCATAGCCTCGGACCACAATCATGGCTGTCTGCTGCCGATCGACCTGGCAAAACACTATACCGTCGACGAGCTTACCCACTTGACAGTACCGTTGACCTCGGTACCATGAAGCGCATCTCGTAAAGCACAAATGAAGCCCTGAACAACGAGATATGGAATGCGAGATGCAATTATAGATTGCTATTATTACATAGCCGTTGCGGCAATTCTTTCGCAGTTGCTTCTGGCGCTCCATGTATACAGAAACTACCGTTACTCGCTGCAGAAATATACCAAAAGACGCTCGTGGCACCAGTTACGAACGCTGCTGATTGTGCCATGCAAGGGCCTGGACTCAGAATTCCGAGAGAATATCGCTTCACTCTTTAACCAGGATTACGAGAATTACCTGCTTTGGTTTGTGGTTGCCGACACGTCGGACCCCGCCTACGATGAACTGTGCAAATTGAAAGACCAGCTAAGACCAAGTTCCCCCGCTGCTGACGTTCAGATACTGGTCGCAGGCCATGCACAGTCCTGCAGTCAGAAACTCCACAATCTGCTCTACTGCTATCGAAAGTTGACCGATCCAGGCCTTAGAGGCGAGACTTCTGCCCCTGCGCAGGCAGGGGTCGACATCCTGGCTTTTGCCGATTCCGACATCTGCGTTCGCAGTGACTGGCTCAGCCACCTGGTCTGGCCTCTTCGCCAGGCCAAGAACGGAGCAGCCAGCGGTTATCGTTGGTTCATTCCGAAGAGCAACAACTTGGCCAGCTTGGCTCTGTCGGCGGTCAACGCCAAGGTCGCTCAATTGCTCGGCAATACCCGTTTCAACCAGGCCTGGGGCGGGTCGATGGCTATCCGGGTAGAGGTCTTTCGCCAGTTGGGCCTCGACAGAATCTGGTCCAGAGCCTTGAGCGACGACTTGTCATTGAGCCGGGCGGTCAAAAAAGCAGGCATGAAGATAGCTTTTGTTCCCGCTTGTCTGGCAGCCTCTTACGCATCAACGACCTGGCGCGAGCTGTTCGAGTTTGGGCGGCGGCAATTCTTAATTACGCGGATATGCGCGCCGCGAACCTGGTGGTTCGGCCTGTTCAGCAGCTTGTATTCTGTGCTGGGCGTATGGGGTGCGGCAGCATTTGCAACCTACGCCGCCATGATTGGCGACAGAGATCTGCCTCTTTTTGCTGCCGTACCTATCATATTTCTGTTGAGCCAGTTCAGCCATGCAATCCTGCGTCAGAAAATGGCCAGGAAGCTGCTCAAGTACGGACGGGAAGTTACGAGCGACGAGCGACAAGCAATCAAGGCCGCCATGGCCGCCGACATTCTGGCCTTCTGGCTCTGGTCGTTACTGCTGCTGTTGTTTATCGTCTCTTCGGCTCGTGGCAGGACTATCCGCTGGCGCGGAATACGCTATAAGCTGGTAGGCCCAACCGAGGCAACTGTGATTGACGACCAGCCATCCCGCACCAATTCAGGACCGACTGGCAATAATAATGGCCGCGAGGCCGGACAATTGGTGCGGGACTGACCATGGTTTGACCCGGATGCTTCACTCATTTTTTGGCTCTTCAGCCGGTCTTGGTGAGGCTCGTAAGATCTCCGCGATCTTATCCGCGCGGAGCTGCTTTATTCTATGAGAAATCGCATTTTTCGACCACCTTGCAACGACACATTCCCAAAAGCGGCTTTTCTTTGAAGGCCCTGTCCGGCGTGTAAATGTTTTGACGTGCCCCTCGGCCAGCGATATATTTTGCATACGCTTGAAACCTGTAAGAGCATGTACGTTTTGGGAGTAGAAAAATGAGAAAGGGAGTTTACATTGGGGTCGTTTTGGTGGCTCTAACATTCTTGAGTGGCTGTACGGAGATGAAGGCAATGGGCATTAAGAC
>CAZPJZ010000267.1:0-4396 GCA_964586995.1 uncultured Pirellulales bacterium
CACCCAGGCCAGAACGGTGACTTTGTCGGGCACCATCCAATCTTTTGCCGCGAAGCTCACGTAGTCTGCGGTACCGTCGAACCTCAAACCTGAGCCGAATATTCCCGCCGACCAAGCGGCGTTGCCGGATAGACTGCCGATTGCTTTGTTACCGCCGACATCCTGGACTATGCCGCCTGTCAGCTCGTTGAAAAGCGGACAGAATATCAAGCCGCGACTCAGCGGGTGAGCGATATTAAGCTGCAGACCTTTTGACGGTTTAGAAAGCGGCATCTATTCGCTCCTTAGCTCGATACGTAGCGCCACGCCTGGTACTTAGCCGTCACGGTGATCGTGTCGGTCGAGCCACTACGTTTGCAGTAGAGGTTAAAATGAGCTACGTCTTTGACAATGAAGCTCACCTGGTTTGGGTCGCTGCCTTTATCTACTGTGAAGCTAAAAAGCGCAGTATCATCGTAGTTAGTTCCATCCAGTGAGGCTCTAACCTCCACGATCAGATTATCCGTGGGCGAGGCAGGGAAATCCACATCCACAATAACATGTGCGCCTTCATAGCCGTTGGTTTCAAGATCGACATCATCAGACCACGAACCTGTGGTCACGCTAACCGCATTCATGATGGTTGTTTCACTGCCCCAGCTTTTATTGATGATCGCCATAATCAGTTTTCCTCGAGCCCCGCGATGGATTGCAGGGCCAAATATTTAGTCCAGCGCCACCTTCAAATCGCCGGCTGCAAATTTTGCCGTGTCGCCGCTGCCAACGGTTTTAGATGCGCTCAAGGCTCCATGAGCGAGAATATCTCCGCCTGAAGCTGCGTCAAACAAGGCGAAATGTGTGATTGTTCCCCAAGTGCCTGTGGCTTGGGGAAAAGCAATGTCGTTGACATTGGCCAGCGATCCGGCCGAGGCTGCATTCCAGTCGGAAGCAGCGGTCTGCACCCGTGCGTAGCCGTCGCCGGGCGGCTCAGCAAGACCCGAACCGCTGTCCAGCGGGTCCGCTGTAGAAAGTCCCACGTAAATCGTCGGCGGCGCGTAGCTGCCTTTGCCGAATATGTGGTCCAAAATTTCGTTTTCCAAGTGATCAGAGAAACTGCCCATTTTAGTAGGTCCTTATTTAACCCCCAGTTTACTCGGGGGTGCTTTGACAATTTATTGTGGCGTCCTGGTTATGCTTGACTGGCTGTCCGTCGGCGTGTGTGTCAGTATGACGGTCTGGCCGTCATCATCGTAGTAATCAATAGCGCCGGTGGATTTACTCTGAACGGCCTTGTTGGCAAGAATCTTATCGGCGGTTAATGCGCCATTACCGGTCCAGAGTATCCGAGCTGAGCCGATAAGCTGGTCGCTATCGGCACGATTGGCCCCCGCCTGCAAAAACATCTGAACCGTGTACCGACCGGCAGGAATATTCGCAGGGAAGTTGCCAACGTATCTGCTGCCGCTCTTATCAGTCAGTGCTATGTCGTAATTCTCGGCGTTATGTCCACCTGTGCCCCAGTTCTCGAAGACCGACCCTGCCGGATACCAGACCTGCCCGGCGGTATTGCGGATACTGGCATAAACCGTACTGCCCGACGCATAATCCAAGTGTATTTCGTTGGCCATGGTGTCCTCGTTTTGCTTTATGTCTCTTCAGTCCAGGTTCCATTCTTGGCAATTGTCACCCAGTCGCCGTTTGAATCGGCAACCAGAGCAAGGCACGCGCCGATAGCGCTGGCTGATTTATATTTGCCGGCGGTTTGGCCGCTGTCGTCTCTTATTGTCGCGCTGCCTGGCTCAACTCGAAGTGCCTGCGCTGCCTGAACGGCAAAAGCAAATTTTGTCCCCGCAGGCGCCGATGCAGGCAGAGTCAGCGTGACTGTCCCAGTGGCGCCGAGGTTAGTGTGGATGCTGCCGGACTCGGCTTGTGTGAGGGTGTCGTCAGCGGTGTGCGCCTCGATGGTGGTTTTTACCCCGCCCGCTGCGTACGGCAGTACAAAATTGTGCCCGACCCGGCAGTCGGTTATTGCGATAATGTCCCCGCCCGATGTAGTCACTACAGCCAACCGGGTGTGCGGCGCGGCTGCCATATCGGGGAAGTCGCTGTACTCGTTCGTGACGAGATTGCCGGACGAATCAAGATAAACATAAATGTTTGTCTTATCATCTGCCAGAGTATTGCCGGACGAGCCCTGGTAGCTTACAAGCTGGGTACCCAGCCAGAACTTGCCAGGCTTTACGCCGATATCCAGCCCTCCTTCGTCGTAGACTCGCAGGTCGTTGGCCCGACGGGCGGCCAGCAATAGTCGATACAGCAGTTTTCTAAAGTGTAGATAGTAAGGCGCTGTGCCGGTCGGTATATACTCCACACCCGTCTCAGCGTCGGACTGAATGTTCAGCAACTCGTTGTCCGATGGATAAGCCTCGGCCATAATTTTCTCCTTTGTGCCTTTGTGCCTCTTATTGGATTTGCAGAATCAATTCATTCGTCTGGGCATTGAACGACAAAACGCTCAATCCTTCGGCAGCTCTTGCTGCGGGCGTCACCGTGACAGGTCCTGCTTCGCTCACGGCGCTTTCATTGCCCGCCTCATCGAGGACCTTAACGCCAAATTTGTAAGCACCGGCGGGCAACGGTTGAGTTATCCACACAAGTGTATCAGCATCCAGGCCGAACTGCCCATGCCCGAAGCTTCCTCTTGCGAACCCCACCGCCGCCGCCGAATCCCAGCCAAAGTCGCTGGCCCCGAAGTGGGCCATTGCAAATCCCGCCTTATCCATCCAACTGGGCCAGATTTGGATCGGATAGTTATTGAGCGGCTGGTCGTAGTCAATCTGCCCGCTGCCGGCGTCATAGAAAACGTTCGCCGTCGCACCGAGCGGCAGATTCTGGCTGCGTAGTAGCGTTATCTTCACCCGACCGCTATCCGTCGACGGCTGAACAATTTCGCTGCTCAAGTCAGTGTGCGCCTGTTCCGCCGCCACTGCAAAGACTTCGATTCGTACGGCAGATTCAAACGAACTGGGTATCTGCACGATCATTTGTCTCTGCTCGGCGTCGATCGTTGCCCCCGCAAATCGCCCATTGACGTAAACCTGATGTAGCATGTCACTATGGGATGAGCGCCAGCTTACTAAGGCTACACGCGGCGCGGCGACGGATGAGCCATCCTGCCGGATGCCGACCGGCAGTTCAATCGCCGTAACCTTTTCAATTCCTTCGCTGACAAGTGACATTGTGTTTCCTTGTCATAACCCCCCCAGCAAACTGGGGGGCTAAATATCCTTTTCAGCCAAGTTGTGTGTAAACGATTTCGTAATCGACCTCCAGGCCGGCGGCGCTTGTCCGCTCGCCAGTTATCCTAAAGACATCCATTCGCAGGTTTTCAAACGTCTGCTGGCCGCTGATCTCAAGCGTGTGCGTGTTACCGTCCACGTATTCTGATATGGCGTTGATCCTGTCCCGCATCTGCGACCAGCTTTGGGCCCGCAGAGTCCCTTTTTGTCTTACCTTTCTGCTGCGCTTGCCCAGGTCGATGCTGAGCAGGCCGTCCAGCCCCGAGACCGCTTTTTCAACGCAGTCCCGTCTGACGCTATCCGGCTCGATCTGTAACTGCTGCTGGCCGAACAAATCTTGCCCATCCACAGTGACGCTCATATATCTACCCTGACGAACCCCACCAATAAATTGGAGGGCTGAATATCAATCGCGTTTCAAGCGTCCGGACGCTCCGCTTATCGTGACATCCGGCAGGCCGTCAGAACCCAGGTCAATGCCGACCCGGAAGCGCAGCCTGGCCTTTTCAAGCAGGCTTTGATAATGCAGGCTCTTCTTCCAAAAATTGTCATCCCGCGCTTTACTGGCTAACATTGCATACACACTCGAGATGACCGCAAACACCGAGGCCCTCTTTAGCACATCCGGACACAAGATGTCCTTGGCATCGATGTTACTTGCCGGGTTGCCCGGCTTGACCCCGAGGGCCTCAGTCAACTGGAAAGCGGCCTCGGCCGCCTGCGGAGCAAAAGTGCTCACGCGGTACTTTATTTGGGTAGCAGGAGGAGGCGCGACTGGCTCATCATCTGCTGCTGCCCTGACAACTGAGACCGTAAGCTGCGTTGCCGAATCCACCGAGACCACCTCGTAGGCACCGTCAAGCAGCCCGCCTGAGGATCGCAGATACACCACGCCGCCCGCTGAGACCCGTGCGCTTACAAAATCTGCGCCGGTCGCGGTAAGTGTCGTGCCGCTCAGTTGGGCCCCGGTGCCCAAGGCAAGCACCTGTCCGGGCAGGTACAGTTCGCCAAACAATCCAGGCTCGTACTTCAGGATGTCTGAGTCTGTGGAAAACGTAACCATTTCATGCCCCTTGATTTTACGATGTGCTTAGGTCGCGGATGACCCCGTGAGCGGC
>CAZPJZ010000268.1:0-4384 GCA_964586995.1 uncultured Pirellulales bacterium
ATTGCGATGGGCCTGCGAGCAGCGTACTTGTCGATGCACCGCCAAACCAACTCTCACCTGGCCCCGTGCAGGATGACGGCTGACCAATTCGTCCTGCTGGCCTTGCTGGCCGAGCAGGATGGAATCACACAGCGCGAGCTTACTCGAAGGGCCTGCTCCGACCCCAACACCATCCGGGCCATGCTCGTGCTATTGGAGAATCGCGGCCTGGTGGCACGCAGGCGAAATCCCACCGACGCCCGGGCGCGCAGGGTCACGCTCACGCGCAAGGGTCGGCAAGCCTACGACAGGCTATGGGCCACGATCAGGCCGTTGCAGCACCAACTCTCGGCTCTCTTTCAGGCCGATCAAGCAGAGACACTGGTTGTGTTTCTTAACCGCATTTCCGGGGCGATGGCGCAGTCGCAGCGGCAACGCGGCAGGCGACGGCCCGTGACGTCAGCCGCCGTCGATAGCTAAGCCCAAACAACTGCTGAAAGGAGAAGACCAATGAACACGCAAAGAACAAGCATCTCAATCACAGCCGTCGTGATGTTGACGGTATTTGCACTGACTGCCGCAGCAAAGGAACAACCAGCGAGCCAGCGCCCGCGGTTCCGCGGCCCCACGGGACCCCGGGTGGTCTCGCCGGAAGTCTCCGCCGACCGCCACGTCACGTTTCGCGTGCTGGCGCCAAAGGCCGAAGCGGTGCGGCTCAGCGGCACCGACATTCCAGGCGTTGGCATGGGGGCGGACATGACCAAGGACCCCAACGGGCTTTGGGAATTGACGCTTGGCCCTCTCGATGTGGGGGCGTATCGGTATAATTTCAACGTGGACGGCGTGTCGGTAATTGATCCGGTCAACCCTTCCATCAGCGAATCAAACAGCAACGTCTGGAGCCTCGTGTACATCGGCGGCTCGGACTTCATGGACACAAGGAACGTGCCGCACGGGGCCGTCGCCGAGGTCACTTATTACTCAAAATCGCTTCAGCGTTTCCGCCGTATGCACGTTTACACGCCGCCGGGCTACCAATCGGGCAAGGGGCGATACCCCATCTTCTACCTGTTGCACGGGGCCTTCGACTGCGACGATTCGTGGACGTCCGTCGGTCGCGCCGGATTCATTCTGGACAACCTGATTGCCGCCGGCAAGGCTGAGCCGATGGTGGTTGTCATGCCGGCCGGTCATACGGGTGCGTTTACTTTTGGTCAGCCCTTGCCGAAGGTCGATCCGTTCATCGAAGATTTCGTTCGTGACGTCATGCCGTATGTAGAGAATAACTACCGTGTATATACAGACGGCAAGCACCGTGCGATTGCGGGTCTTTCGATGGGTGGCGGCCATACGCTCACCCTTCTTGTCAGCCACATGGATAAGTTCGGATATGTCGGCGTGTTCGGCTCGGGTGTGTTCGAGCTCATGGGCCGCCGCGGTCCAGATCCGAATGCAGATTCCGGCCCGACCTGGGAGCAGCGACATGCCGAATCTCTGAAAAACGCCGAACTGAAGAAAGGACTGGAGCTGCTATGGTTCGCCACGGGCAAGGAAGACTTTCTGATTGAAACCACCCGTCGCACCGTGGAGATGCTCAGGAAACATGGATTCCGCATATTTTATAAGGAGACGGAGGGAGGTCATACCTGGATCAACTGGCGTAACTACCTTAACGAGTTCGCCCCTCAACTGTTCAAGCCGGTTCCCCCTGAAAAGGCGGAAAGCCAATCCTTCGACCCGGCTCAGAACGGGCCTGCGGCTCCGGGAAAGGCCTAACCCGCAGGCTTTGACGTCCTGCGAGACAAAATTGAACGCGGCAAGGCAGAGACGATCAAATACCTCTCACAGACGGTCCGCGTCGAGCGGAACATGGTGGTCTCTATGGGAGGAGGCCGGTCGTTGGATTTCGGCCTGAAGAATCTGGATATTTCCTAAGAAATGTTGTTTTTCTCATCATTCTCTCATCTTTGCGCTGCCACTATCTTAACCGACAGAGCCGACGAGTGTCGGGCGGCCTGACTACGGTGGCAGGCGGCAGAACCGTGAGCTTTTTTGAATAAAGGAGACAGAAAATGAGACGGACATACTGCAAAGTGGTCATGCTTATGCTCTCAGTCGGGCTGGTGTCCTGCGCGACGACAGACTCAACGAAAAGTAAGCGACCGACTCAACAGGCACAGGCCGCTGAAGCCGAACGCAAAGTAACGGAA
The DNA here is from genome assembly GCA_964586995.1 of uncultured Pirellulales bacterium. Classification (GTDB taxonomy): domain Bacteria; phylum Planctomycetota; class Phycisphaerae; order Sedimentisphaerales; family Anaerobacaceae; genus JAFNGF01. The sequence goes on from CAZPJZ010000268.1 coordinate 2,190, forward strand.
GCGGAGGTGCCAGCGGCTGCTCTGGCGGCGCTTAAGCACCTGGCTGCCGGCGCTGAGATCACCGAGTTTGCAGAGGAGATCGAGCATGGCAGCACATTTTACGAAGGCTCGTGGAAGACCCCTGCCGGGGACAACATGGACGTATTGGTTACGCCGACCGGGGACTTGGTGGAAATCGAGGAGCAGGTAGGCGCCGACAAGGTCCCGCCGGCAGTGCTCAAAGCGGCACAGAAGGCAGCCGGCAAAGATGCCCCGCTGGCCTTTGAAAAGAAGACAATGATTCTCTACGAGGTCAAGTTCACCAAAGGCCAGGCGCGGCACGAGCTGCTTCTGACCCCGGATGGCCGCCGCGTCGAAGAAGAGGTCGAGAAAGGCAAACCCGGCGAAGATTGAGAGAATTAAGTCAAAAAGCATAAAGAACTTACAACAGAATAAGGAGACAAAAAATGCTAAAGAAACACTGGAAATCAGTTGGTCTGATGGCGGTTGCCGGTCTAGCGCTGTGCATTGTTGGAGCAGTGGCCGTCAACCAAACGTCAGAACAAGAGCAAGAGGTTTCCATCGAGCAGGTGCCTGCCGCCGTCAAAGCGACCATTCTGGCCCAGGGCGGAACCATCGAGGAAATCGAAGCCGAAACCGAGAATGGCCAGACTGTGTACGAGGCCGAATTGATCATCGACGGACAAGAGGTTGAGATCGAAGTGGCGGCTGATGGAACGTTGCTCAGCAGGAAAGTAGATGACGACGATGACGATGGTGATGATGACGACGAAGACGATGATGATTAAATGCGGCAGAACTAATGACACATCAAGTTCTCGCAGCTAAAATGTACGCCGTTGAGTAATCTAAGACTGCTGCTCAGCGGTGTTTTTTTGTGGTTATTCAGATGCGCTTGCTGCTTGTTGAAGACTACCGGCCTTTGCAGCAATCCGTTGCCAAAGGACTGCGTGAAGCAGGCTTTGCCGTGGATGTCACCGGTGACGGCCAGGAGGGTTTGTGGTATGCAACAAGCAACGATTATGACGTGATTATTTTGGACCTGATGCTGCCCGGCATGGACGGCCTGAGCCTTCTGAAGCAGCTAAGAACCAAAGGCCGACAGAACCACGTATTGATCCTGACAGCTAAAGACACTCTGGAAGACCGCGTAGCGGGTCTGGACCTCGGGGCTGACGATTATTTGGTCAAGCCCTTTGCCTTCGAAGAGCTGCTGGCCCGGGTGCGGGCACTGCTGCGGCGCAGCTACCGGCGAAAAAACCCTCGGATTAAGATTAGGGGTCTGCAGATTGACCTGGCGACACAGAGCGTCCGGCGCGGCAAGGAAGACATCCAGCTCACTGCTCGCGAATATGCGCTTCTCGAATACTTGGCCATGCGGGCAGGCCAGGTTGTATCTCGCAGTGACATCTGGGAGCATGTCTATGAGTTCAAGTCCACCGCATCGAGCAACGTAGTAGATGTCTACATTGGTTATCTGCGCAAGAAGATAGAACGGCCAGGCAGACCTGCCCTCATCCATACGGTCAGGGGCCGTGGCTATCTTCTGGGGGCAGAAGCATGATGCGCTCGCTTCGAGCTCGTTTACTGTTCGGCATCGTCTGTGGAATGTTGCTGCTGCTGCTGATCTTCAGCCTGATAGTCTACACGCTGATTCAGCGCGCATTGATCAATCAGTTTGATGCCTCGCTGGCATCTGTCGTCCGGATATTGGCAGCCTCGGTGGAACTGGATGGCAACGACATTGAGTTCGAGTTCGACGTTCAACAGATGCCTGAATTTCTCAGAAAAGACCGACCAGCCTACTACGAGTTCTGGCGGTCGGACGGCACGGCGGTGCTAAGGTCACCTCTATTGGGCGCAGACGATCTTATTCAGCTTGAGGGCCCCATCGATGCACTTGTCTTTGCGACGGCGCGGGACAAAAACAACAGACCCCTGCGGGCCGTCGGTCTGACCTTCATACCCAGGACCGCAAATAGCGAGGACCAAGGGCAGCCGCAGCTTGCCCAAGAGCAGACGCTTACTCTGGTAGTGGCCGGCGATGCCAGCGGCCTGCATCGCCAGTTGGGCTGGCTGCGATGGCTGCTGCTGGCCGCTTCCGGCGTGACGATTGCTTTATCGGTGGTTATCGCTGCGGTTGTAGTCCGACAGGGCCTTAATCCCTTGAACTCCATCGCGGCGGAAATCGCCGC
>CAZPJZ010000269.1:0-4377 GCA_964586995.1 uncultured Pirellulales bacterium
AATTTTGCCACTTTTGCCGGGTGGATACTGCCGCCGGGAAAGGACATTCTACTGGTGGCGGCATCCTTCGAGCAGGCCCAGCAGGCAAGCATCTGGTTAAAACGTGTCGGCCTGGATAGAGCGGTGGGCTATCTTGACGGCGGAATGTTTGCCTGGGCGGTGCAGGGCCTGCCCACAGCACACGTAAGCCAAATCTGCGCCGATGAACTGGAGGCCCTGATTACCAAGGGCCGCAGGCATACGCTGGTCGATGTCAGGGCGCCGAGGGAGTATCAGGCAAATCATATTGAGGGGGCCGTCAACATTCCGGTTGCCGACCTTCGGACGCGGTACAAGGAGCTGGATATAGACAGGCCGGCCGCTCTTGTATGCAGCACGGGACACAGGTCGAGCCTCGGCGCAAGTCTGCTCTTGCAGCAGGGGCTGAGAGATGTCGCCAACGTGGCTGGCGGCATGACCGGCTATAGTGCCGCCGGTTACGCGGGGCAGTGTCCGATGTGCGTGGCTCCACACGTACCGGCTTTTATGGGCAAGTAGTATGAGGCGGCACAGGTTGTGATTGGAAGTTTGTCTATCTGCTTGAGGATGCAAAGATGTGGCAGGCCCTTCGGTTGGAACAGTGGTCGCCTTATGCCGTCGGCATAGCGATCGGAGTGCTGAGCTGGATTTCGTTCGTGGTGTCGGACAAGCCTCTGGCCTGTTCAACATCGTTTGCCAAGACCAGCGGGATGCTCGAGAAACTTTTGCGAGGCGGCAAGGTTAATCAAAAGCCGTACTATCAGGAATTTCCACCGTCCGTTGACTGGCAGTGGATGCTGGTTGTGGGTGTGATAATTGGCTCATTTCTATCGGCAAAGCTCTCGGGGCAGTTTCAACTTAGCTGGGTGCCTTTGTACTGGCAGGATGCGGTTGGCGGCAGCCGATTTGTTCGTTGGGCCGTTGCCCTGATCGGCGGAATCATCATGGGTTTCGGCGCCCGCTGGGCGGGCGGCTGCACGAGCGGACATGGAATAAGCGGGACCATGCAGTTGGCAGTCAGTAGCTGGCTGGCGGCGATCGGCTTCTTCGTTGGCGGCATCCTGACGGCCATGTTCATTTTCAAGGCTCTACTCGGATAGATCGGGGTGTGAAATGCTAAAGACGATCCACGGGAAAAAGAAGCTTCAGTTAGGTATCGGTCTTTTGATCGGCATTTGCTTTGGGTTTTTGCTGCAGAAAGGTGGAGTAACGAATTACGATGTCATCATGGGGCAACTGCTGCTGACGGATTTCACCGTAGTCAAGATCATGCTCTCTGCGGTTGTTACCGGCATGTTGGGTATTGGTCTTCTCAAGAGTATCGGCCTGGCACAACTGCATCCCAAGCGGGGCTCTATCGGGACTTCTGTGCCGGGTGGGCTGATTTTTGGCATCGGATTTGGGCTGCTCGGTTATTGTCCCGGCACCGTTGCAGGGGCGGCAGGCCAGGGCTGCCTTGATGCAGTGTTCGGGGGCATCTTCGGTATGCTAATCGGCACCTGGATATTTGCCTCGGTCTATCCGAAGCTGCGAGGCACGATTCTGAATAAGGGCAATTTCGGCGAGCTGACTTTACCACAACTGCTAAAAGTCCGCCCGTTGGTAGTGGTTGTTCCCGTAGTTATCGCCCTGATAGCCCTACTGGCGTTGATGGAGAAAGTAGGACTTTAGAATCAGCAGTGAAAGTGCCGCACTAATTGCCGTTCTGGCGCGAGGGACCCTACAATTCGGGCGGCAATTAGTGCGGCCCCCAGCGGCTGCCCGGACGTTCCGGGCTGCTTGAGCGTATAGCGTATAAACTGTACGCTAAACGCTCTACGCTGAACGCTGCCTTCTCACGGGGCAGTAGAAACGTTGACTCACCCACGTCCTATATATTATAATAGTGATGAGGTCACGGTATGGAGGCTGAAGAATTTCACCCGCCGCGGCGGGCAAGAGGCAGTCGTCAATTTGCTAAAGGTCGGCAGAATAATGCAGAGAGTGCTCGGGTTCACGAAAATCTCATTCCTTACCGTCGTACTAAGCGCAACACTTGCGGCTAAAAACGTACAGGCCTTCTGCCCGGCGGGGGACCTTACGGACGACTGTAAAGTCGATATCAAAGACCTGCAAGTGTTCGCCGAGCAGTGGTTGGCTCTGGCAGGCAGTCTGGCTGATCTCGACGGAGACGAGGAGGTCGGCATGACGGACTTTGCCCTGCTGGCCGAGCATTGGCGCCTGGAACGGACCGCTCTTGTGATCAACGAGTTAATGGCGTCGAACGGCAGGACAATCGCCGACCCGCAGGGCCAGTATGATGACTGGATTGAGATTTACAATGCCTCAGAGCATGCCATTGACGTAGGCGGCATGTATCTGACCGATGACTTGGCTCAGCCGACAAAGTGGCAGTTTCCCAAAGGCAATCCTTCCGCAACGACCATCGTCCCGCACGGGTACCTGCTGATATGGGCTGATGGCGATATCGGCGACTTCGGCCTGCATGCAAGTTTTCAGCTTAGCTCCGCCGGCGAGGACCTTGCCCTGTTCGATGTCGACGGCATTACGCTGATCGACCATATCAGCTTTGGCCAGCAGAGCGTCGACGTTTCGTATGGGCGTTATCCCGACGGCAAGGAGCAGACACGGCTGTTTGGCTATCCCAGCCCGGGAGCCAAAAATAGCGGCGCATACCTCGGCGCCGTGGAGGAGCCTAAATTCAGCCATAAGCGCGGCTTTTACGATGCCCCATTTGCTCTGACGCTTACAACTGAAACCGAAGGCGCCCAAATACTATATTCGGTCAACGGCGCTGTGCCGAACGACCCCTCGTATAGGTTCTATCCCGGCAAAACATATACCGGTCCTATTCCGATCTCCAAGACCACCTGCTTGCGCGCCATGGCGATTAAGCCGGGCTGGAAACCTTCCAGCGTGCAGACACACACATATCTGCTCAACGCCAGCGCCGCTCTTGCGTCCCTACCTGTGGTTTCGCTTGTTGCTGATGCCGGCAAGACGTTTTACGAGCCGGATGGCATCATGGCCATCGTTGGCGGGTCTTACGGCGGTGACGGAAGGTGGGTCGCCAGTGGTCCGGAAAGTTACAACAATGTGCTAAAGCGCGGAGGAGCATCCGAGCGTCCCGTGTCATTTGAGCTGATCAAGCCGCAGGACAACACGGGTCTGCAAGTCGATTGTGGAATCCGAGTTCACGGCAGCGACTGGATGCGCCCACGATATCGCCGCTGTGACGGCTACTGGTCCGGCGACTGCAAGTTCAGTTTCAGGCTCTACTTCCGCGGCATGTACGGGCGGAGCTGGCTGGAATATCCGTTGTTCCCGTTCGAGGTCGATCGCTTCAAGAGCATCGTACTGCGCGGAGGTCACAATGACCGGGTCAATCCGTTCATCAAGGACGAGCTCATCAGGCGTCTGCACAAGGACATGGGCCACATCGACAGCGGCGGCACCATGGCGAATCTGCTGATCAACGGCGAATACAAGGGCTACTTCAATCCCTGTGAGCACATCAGAGAGGCGTTTTGTCAGCAGTGGTACGAAAGCGACAAAGAATGGGACGTGATGACCATGAGCGGAGTGGGTGACGGTGACTCTGTCGCCTGGAATGCGATGCTGAACTATGCTCGCAACCACAATCTGTCTGACCCGACGCACTATCGAGAAGTGGCCAGACGGCTTGATATTCCGGCATTTGCCGACTATCTGATCCTTCAACTGTGGTCGGGAAACTGGGATTGGCCGCAAAACAACTGGATCGCATCGGCGGAGCGCTCGGATAAAGGGGTGTGGAGGTTCTATATCTGGGATGCCGAAGGCGCCATGTTCTCGGATCGACTCAATACCGTTTATTTCGATAGACTGAACACTCAGGGCAACGCCCTCGGCCAGCTTTATCGCGCGCTGAAAGCCAACAGCGACTTCAAACAGATGTTTGGCGACCGTATTTATAAACACTTCTATAACAATGGCGCCCTCACCGATGCGAACATCAGAAAGCGGTTTTTTGAACTCCGCAACATGCTGGTCGGCGTCATTCCCAACATGGATATGTACGTTCTTAATACCTGGGTGCCCAATCGTCCGAGCATTTTTTTTGATGCCTGCAGCAAAGAAGGTTTGTTCACTTTTGTAGGCCCGATGTTTATCATAGGGGGGGCGTATCAGCACGGTGGTTATGTCTCGCCGGGCGATGCCCTGACCATCACCGACCCTCGTATGTCTGACACGATCTACTACACCCTTAACGGCAGCGACCCACGTATGCCGGCCGTTTTGCCGGACGATAGTGGCAGCACCAATGTCATGCTCTTTAATGAGGATGCGGTTAAGCGCGTGCTCGTACCGGCTGGACCG
>CAZPJZ010000270.1:0-4372 GCA_964586995.1 uncultured Pirellulales bacterium
ATCAAATCGTAAATACGAAATTCAAATATCGAAATCCGAAATAATATCTAATGACCAAAATCCAAATGACCCTAACGCCAAGTTCTGAGAATTTGAACATTTGAATTTGTTTCAACATTCCGATTTCTGATTTCGATATTTATTTTCACTTGTCACTTTGCATTTTGATTCTTAATTTTTGATATTTCTACTCGTGCAGCAGTTTCCTGGCTTTTTCCCGCAGGATAACGGTGGCCCCGATAATCGAGGTAAACAGCACGGTTGCTTCACCGAGCGTATCATACGCGCGATAATCCAAAATGACCGAGGCAACGACGTTCGCTGCGCCGGTGTCTTTCAAGCCTTTGGCGACGTAGGTCTGCGAGGCGGCTCCCGGCGTCTGAGCGAAAATCGGCGTGCCGAAAGCGGGCAGGGTCTCAAAGACTTTTACGCCCGCCAGAAAGATTACAAAGACAATTACGACCGAGACAACCACCCCGAAGAACTCCCTGTCGCCGGTAATAAAAGTCAAGTCGCGAGCGATCGTCGCCCGAATAAGGATGATTAAGCCCAAGACTTCCACCACAATCTGCGTTATCGCAATATCGGGCGCACCGAGGAACAGAAACATCAAGCAAGCGCCGAAGCCGATCGCGCCTATGCAGATCACGGAACTTAGAAGGTCGGTCGTTTCCACCGCGACAATGGCGGCGATTATCATAAATCCCAGTAAGATGTAGAAGATAGTCATGTCTGCCTCACCAGATTCTGCAAACCACAAATAGAATCACCAACAATCCCAAGGTCACCCAGGTCAGATACATTGGTAAGATGCCGGAGTGCAGCCATCGCAGAAAATTCGTAAGGGCCAAACCCACTTTTCCACCCTGGTCGTAAGGGTCAAAATATCCCTTTTCCTGCCCGGCGTAAAGCTGCTTCAAACCTTCCATAGAAGAAACCGTTTTGTAGAAATGCGTCCCTGGCACAATCATTTGCTCATTAGGCTGCACCTCGCCGCACGTCCAGGTGGGCACAACTCTGACCTTTCTGGCCAGCAAGCCAACCAGCAGAATAATCAGGCCAAGAGCCAGCCCGATCGCTATCAGAGCGGTCGCCAGATCGGACTCCCACGTGCCAAAAATAGCCGTGCCGGGCTCTATCTCCAGAGCAGGATAAATGAACAGCCGCAGCGGCACGTGATAGAACACGCCGAAGAACACACACAGCGCCGCCAGCACTATCATGGGGAAGGTCTGCAAGGGCGAGACTTCCTTTGTCCCTGCCAGCTCATTCGGCAAACGAGACAGGAATATCGAGTGTATGAGTTTGACGAACGAAGCCAGCGTAAGTGCGCTACCGAACATGGCGCAGGTCAGCCAGATGGGCCAAAGCCCGGCCGTCCGGTCAGCCTGCGCAGATGTTCCCATCTGAATCACACCCTGGTAAACCATCCACTTGGAAACAAAACCGTTGAAGGGCGGTATTCCTGAAATGCTCAGAGCGGCAATCAGGCAGGTGACAAAAGTCAGGGACATTTTTCTGCCGAGGCCGCCGAGCCTATCAAGTTCCGCCGTGCCCGTTTGCTGCTCGACCGCCCCGCCGCACAAGAATAGACAACACTTATATATCGCATTGTTCAGCATGTGAAATACGCCGCCGGCAATGCCTACCGGAGTCATTGTCGCTATACCCAGGACCATATAGCCGACCTGGCTGATAGCGTGATACGACAATAGTCTCTTTAGATTGTGCTGAACCATGGCCATCATCACAGCAATGATAATGGTGGCCGCACCGATAATCGCCAGCACGGCACTCAAGGCTGACGACTCAAGCACGAAGATTTCCCGCACGATTATGACCAGCAAATAGATTCCCAGAAGCTTATCCAGCGCTGCAGGCAAAAGGGCCATGACCGAGACCGGCGCGTATTCACCGCTGGTGGGAAGCCACGTATGCAACGGCAGCGCCCCGGCTTTAGTAATGGCTGCGGTCATAAGCAATAAGAACGCGACAATCGCCAGCACCGAATTCGTGGGCAGGCTAATATCCGAAATGACAAATGTGCCCGACAGCGCCCACACGATAAACAGGCCGAGCATGAAAGCAGCGTCGGATGCCCCGATCATGGCAAAACTCTTGGTAGCCGCAAAGTTGGAATCTCGTCCGCCCGTTGCTATCAAAAGGTATAGCGAGGCGGTAACAATCTCCCAGAATACCAGCAAGAACAGAAGGTGGTCACAAAGTAATATCCCTGCGGAACCACCGATGGTAATCAAAACCGCGCCGTAATACTGGCTCAGATGCTTTGCCTCCACCATCGATTTCAGTGAATACAGCGTAATCAGCAGCCCGAAGCCCATGGCGAAGAGCAATATGAACGATCCGAGCGGTCTCGCGGCCAGCATCAATTCCAGGTGGAGGTCCCCTACTCGCAGGACGGAGAAGCTATCGTCGAATGTGTCCAGAGCAAATATGCGGACAGCCAATGCAAAAGCGACGACAGAAATAATCAGTGCCAGCGCCGCCGCCAGGGATTTCAGCCGGCTGGGCAAAAACAGCAGCACAAAGCCCGCGACCAAGGGCAAAAATACCTCGATAAGCAGGACTCTTTCCAATAGATTCGACAAGCTCGCCATAAATTTAGATATCCTCCAGCTTCCATTCGGGCGCACCAATCTCCTTTTTGATCCGTTCGGTCTTCTCACGACTCATCCGCAACAACGCCTCGTGGTCGTGCAACATGCTGCCGTGGCGGTCAACAACGGCCAATCGCTCGGTGCAGCTATAACACGGGTCAACGGCCGCCAGCGTAATCGTGACATCGGTAATATCTGCGCCGATGCACGAGGCCTTGAAGGAGGGGACATTGACGTAACTCGGCGCTCTGATTTTATGACGAATGGGTCTGTTGCCGCCGTCACTGCGGACATAATGAAAGGTCTCGCCCCTGGGGGCTTCGGCGTGGCCACAGCCCTCGCCCGGCGGGATTTCTTTGACCTCCACCGCGACAGGACCGCTCGGCAGCTTCCTCAAGGCTTCTCGAACCATCTTGATGGATTCAAAGGTCTCCAGAAGCCGGACCACGGCCTTGGCAAAAACGTCGCCTTCGGGCACGGCAATCACGTTCCAGTCCAGATCCCCATAGGCCGCATACGGGTCATCACGCCTTACATCGATTTTCACACCGCTGCCTCTGGCGGTCGGACCCGTCACCGCGTATTTAATGGCATCCTCCATGCTCAATACACCCACGCCTTTGAGACGCGCGTGCAGGATCGGATCGTCGAGCACCGCTTTGGTCAGCATCTCGATCTTCTTTTCGAGTTTATCCATCTCCTGCAATATTTTGGGCTTGAGCTCGTTGGGGATGTCTTCTCGGCAGCCACCGACTTTGACATTTCCGTACTGGTTCCTGTTACCGGATATTTCCTCGAGCAAATCCAGTACCGGCTCACGATATTTCCACGCCCACATAAAGACGGTGTCATAGCCGATGAAGTGCCCGGCCAGGCCCGCCCAGAGGATATGGCTGTGAATCCGCTCAAGCTCGTTTATAATCGTGCGGACGTAAAGGGCGCGCGGGGGCGGCGTTACGCGGGCAATCTCTTCCACCGCCTGCACATAAGCCAGAGGATGTGACGCCGAGCAGATGCCGCAGACTCGGGAGACCAAAAACGGCACCTGGTCAAACTGCAGCGTCTCGCTCAATTTCTCAATGCCCCGGTGATTATAGGAGATTCTCACGTCTATATCGGTCACTTTCTCACCGTCGACGGTCAGTTGGTAAAATTCCATCTCCTCTTGCAGGGGGTGAAATGGGCCAACGGCAAGGACCGGTTTGTTCATCGCCTGCTTCATACCTTAACGTCCTTCCTCAACGGATACACACCCTCGGGCCAATCATCGAACAAAATCAATCGCCTCAAATTCGGATGGTTCTTGAAATCGATTCCCAAAATATCGTGTATCTCCCTTTCTATCCATTCCGCAGCCGGCAAGAACGGCGTGATCGATTCAATCGCAGGGTTCTGGCGGTCGCGAATGAAGGCCTTTACCGTAATCACGCAGCCTAACTGGTCGTACGCAAAATGATATAGAACCTCAAAACAGTGTTCGGCATCAATGCCCGTCGCAATCACAAATCTGAGCGGTACATCCTCAAACAGGAATTTGTTGACGCCGTAAGCATTTTCAGCTTCACACAAAAGATATATCCGTTTGTCGGTCTTCTGCTCGATGGCTATTAGCTTATTTTTTATGTCTGACAATCTGTTAATCAATTCTTCTCGGTTCATACCTGCGTCCTATTATAGAGCCGACAGCGCCTTTACCACCCCTGATATCATGGCTTCCGGCTTGGGCGGACAGCCGGGCACATACGCAATAATAG
>CAZPJZ010000271.1:0-4370 GCA_964586995.1 uncultured Pirellulales bacterium
GCGGAATGCCAGCGAAGTGCAAAGCAGGACTTTCTCACGATGGTTTTTTCTTCTGTCTGCTTAGTTTCTTGGAGGCCAGATGGCTGCTTTTCTTTCTCCTCGACTCAGCCAAGACCAGTTCCGGCAGTTCCTTTAGCTCTCGCAGCCGGTCGCGCAAGAAAGCCGCCCGCTCGAATTCAAGGTCTTGGGCTGCTTCGAGCATTTCCCGCTCGATCTGGCTGGCCAGTTCCACCTTGTCATATTGCCGCTCGTCAAAGCGAATCGCCTGGCGGGCTGTTTGTCTTGCCTTTATCCTCTCTGCCAAACTTCGCCGGATTTCTTTTCGAATCGTTTCCGGCTTAATGTTATGCTCCTGGTTGTACTGTAACTGAATTTTACGGCGTCTGTTCGTTTCGTCAATGGCTTTTTGCATCGATGCCGTAACCGTATCGGCGTATAGAAAGACGGTAGCGTTGACATTCCTTGCCGTTCTGCCAATCGTTTGGATTAGTGAGGTCTGGCTTCTCAGAAAACCTTCCTTATCCGCGTCCAGGATGGCGACGGCTGAAACTTCGGGCAGATCCAGGCCTTCCCGCAGCAGGTTTACGCCCACCAGCACGTCAAAGTCGCCATTTCGCAGGTCCCGCAGTATCTCCACTCTTTCCAGAGTATCTATTTCGCTGTGCAAGTACCGGCATCTGAACCCCTTTTTTGTAATGTAGCCGGAGAGGTTCTCAGCCATTCTTTTGGTCAGGGTTGTAACCAGTATTCGCTCGTGGATTTTGACTCTTTTTTCGATCTCGCCCAGCAAGTGCGGAATCTGATTGCCTGCCGGATGCACGAGGATTTCAGGGTCCAGAAGTCCGGTCGGCCTGATTATTTGCTCGACAACCTCGTTACTGCTTTTTTGTAGCTCGAACGGGGCCGGCGTAGCGGAGACAAAAATGACGCGAGACCAATTCTGCTGGAACTCCTCGAATCGCAGCGGCCTATTATCCAGCGCGCTGGGCAATCTAAAGCCGTGCTCGACCAGGACTTCCTTTCTGCTTCTGTCGCCGGCCCACATCGCCTGCAATTGCGGTATCGTGGCGTGCGATTCGTCAATAAATAGGATAAAATCCTTCGGAAAGTAGTCGATAAGCGTATAAGGTCTTGCCCCAGGCGGAAGTCCGGCCAAGTGCCGGGCGTAATTCTCGATCCCGCTGCAATAGCCCACCTCTTGAATCATCTCAATATCGTACATTGTTCTAGCCTGCAATCGCTGAGCTTCCAGCAGTTTGCCCTGACTGCGGAACTCGGCCAGGCGTTGCTCAAGCTCAGCCTTTATGCCGGCAATCGCCGAGCTGATGCGGTCACCGGGCATCACGTAGTGCTCGGCAGGATAAATAAAGACCTCGTCTTCAACTGCCAGCATCTCGCCGGATACAGGATTTATGTAGCTTATTTGTTCTATTTCCTCGCCGAAAAGCTCGATGCGAACGGCGAAAGATTCGTACGAGGGATACACTTCAATCACGTCGCCGCGAACGCGAAATGTGCCCCTTGCGAATTCGATGTCGTTTCTGGTGTACTGGATGTCGGCTAATCTACCCAGCAGCTCGTTTCGGTCAACCTGCCGGCCGGTGCGGATCGACACTACGCTGGCCTTGTAATCTTCAGGCGAGCCGAGTCCGAATATGCACGACACGGATGCGACGATGATGCAGTCGCTTCTTGTTGAAAGGCTGGTCGTGGTGGAAAGCCTCAGCCGGTCAAGGTCGGCGTTTTTCGAGGCGTCCTTTTCTATGTATATGTCCCGCTGCGGAATGTATGCTTCGGGCTGGTAGTAATCGTAGTAGCTGACAAAGTACTCCACCGCGTTTTCCGGGAACAGCTCTTTGAACTCCTCGTAGAGTTGAGCGGCCAGGGTCTTGTTATGGGATATTACCAGCACAGGCATATCGAACTGGGCGATGACGTTGGCCATTGTGAAGGTTTTGCCGCTGCCGGTAACACCCATCAGGGTCTGGAATTTTTTGCCGGCGCGCAGTGCGTCCACCAGCCTTTCTATCGCCTTGGGCTGGTCGCCCGCCGGCTTGTACTCGTTGTTCATTGTGAATATGCTCATTTTGTAGTACTATTCTAATCATTTAATGGGCAACATTCACGGGTATTTCTTTGGCGGGCTCGGGGCCGCCGAACGGCGCGGACCAATCGGGTAAACCGGGAGGATGCCGCGTTTCTGCCGTCCGCTGAGGACGAATAGGCCCGAAAAATCGCTATTCTGCGCGGTCGGGGTAAACAACCGCGGTCAGCAGGGCCATGCCGTATCGGTCCCACAATGATTCGGGGCTGAGCTGTTCGGCTTTGGCAGGTAGCTCAAGGGTTATGGTGGGGATCCGCAAAGTCAGGCCTGCGTAAGACCCGAGCGAACCGGGCTGGGCACCGAGCTTGCGCATGGGCAAATCACAGGCTCGGGCCATACGGCTGGCCAAGCGGTCGGCTGGACCGTCGTAATCGATGCAAGTCAGCGGCTGATGAATGCTGACAATCCGGTCGGGAGAGTGCTGCCGGATAAGCTGATGGATGACTCGAGCCTCCGGCTCGGAAAGCGCACGGAACCCGTTCTGGGCGTTGTCCTGGCGGTTTGCTGTGGCGAAGTTGCGATTCAGGTCTACACCATTGGCGTTGGATCGGCTGCCGTGGGCCATTCCATCGGGATTGGCCACGGGCAGAATCGCGACCTTGCGTCCCCACAGCAGGTCCGGGTGGTCCTGTAGATATTGTGCCAGCCTTTCGGCCAGAGGCGTGCCCGCCGGCTCGTTGCCGTGAATCGTTGCCAGGATGAAAGTAACGTCGTAGCCATTGCCCAGCACGATGCATTCTATTGGCCGACCCTCGACCGATCTGCCGACGACGCTACGCCGGACGGCGAGCTCGGTTGGTGGGCGGCTCGGGGCGGAAACTATCTGCGGCCGGCTGACGGGCTGGTAGCACCCGGCAAGGCCCAGCAGCGCTAATAGCACGCAAAGTGCCAAGCTGAAAGAGTAGTTAGATTTCATTTCACCTATTCCTTCGACAGAATCTACTGCTTTCCTGCAAAAATATAGGGCCAAATCATTATCGGACTCGATCCTCAGGCACAAACGGGCCGAAAAGATGCGTGAGGATGCCCAACCAGGATCGTGCAGATGGATGTGCCAAAGACAAGATAGGCAGCCGGCTCGGTCCGCAGCGGCGGGTCTGGCCGCCTGGTCATCAAGCAAAAGCCTCTGTCGCTTAGGTTTCTTACCATTGACCTGCTGCGGTTGCGTTTATGGTGCAGAGATTCAGGCCGGCAAGCCGATTATACACTGTGGAGGAGGGCTTTTTGCCTTCAGGCGCAGATGCTTTAACAAGAGAATCGGTCAAATGGCAGAGGGACGAAAGAAAGTCAGGCTTACCGTCTACATCGGACTTGTTGTCTGCATCGCTATTTTTGCCTATCTGGGACGAGGCTTCTACCAGGGCGCCGTGACCATCCATGAGCTGTTAACTGAAAACAAGCACCTAAAGCAAGCGATAGCCAATCTTACTCAGGAAGAGCAAATAGGCTATGCAAAGGTGACCGCCCAGGAAACCAAAGAAGGGCAGCTTCTGACCACCATAAAATTTGTCGAGACGGCCAGGGACGACAAGCTCAAGAAGATTCTGGAGAAGGAATACACGATTGCAGGCGATATAATCCACTTTGATGCGTTGATCGTGAAGTTCGGCGACAAGATGGTTATGGACGGCAAGGCAAGGGCCCTGTATCTGTGGAGGAGGGTCTATGGCGAGAAAATGGCGCCGCAAGACGGTTTTGCCATCGAGGACCCCGGCGCAGAGCCCAAACGGTACGCTGATTTGCTAAAAGCTCTGCCCGTCAAGCACAGGGAGCTTTTCTGGTCAAGCATCTGGGAGCTGGCCAATGACCAGCAGATGCTAAAGCAATATGACATTGAAGCAATCTACGGCAACGTTATTTATTCGAAATTGCGCAAAGGCCTTATCTACGTCTTCAAAATAAGCCCGACCGGCCAGGTCTACCCTGAAGTCGTCCCCGACATGTAGCTGGCCTATATCCCGCCTGCGTCCACTCGATGCCCAATCCTGGATGCTTGACAGTCACAGCACTACTCCATTTGTACATTGACGGCGTTAGGTATGTTGATTATCGTATGGCTGAAAACTGCTGGGTGGTAGTTACATGGAAATTGAGTGTAGTCATACCTGCGCAAGCAGGAGTCCAGTCCTAATTGTGGCTCTGAACAGGGCATTTTCGGACGCGGTGCAATGGCAGGCAAGGTGGATTTTGATGTTGCGGTGATAGGCGGCGGCATTGTCGGCTTGGCTTCGGCGTATAAGATTGCGATGAGCCATCCGAATATCCG
>CAZPJZ010000272.1:0-4368 GCA_964586995.1 uncultured Pirellulales bacterium
TCAGCCAGACTCTGGCTGATGACCTTGGTATCTCCGCAGACACTCATAAAGTTCGTGTCCCCGTCCCAGCGAGGCACGACGTGGATGTGCAAATGGCCGGGCAGTCCCGCCCCTGCACATCGGCCGAAATTCATTCCGACATTGTAGCCATGCGGCTTTATCGCCAACGACAGTGCCTTTTGCGATTCTCTGACCAGTTTGGTCATTTCAATTAGCTCCTGGTCATCGGCCTGCTCAAGGTCAGGAATATGCCGAACCGGTGCGATGAGCAAATGGCCGTTGTTGTACGGGAAGCGATTCAGTATCACGATGCTTTTGGCTGTACGCCATAATACGAGGTTTTCGTCATCATCCTGAGGGTTCTGGACACCTCGGCAGATGAAACAGCCTTTTAGCTCGGTCAGGCCCTGGATATATTTGATTCGCCACGGCGCCCATAAATTTTTATGTGCCAATCTGAATCTCCGATCACTGCAGAAGCTGCATCGTCAGTTTCTGTTCGATGGTTATCTGGGGATTTGTGCCGAGCGGAAGCGGCAGAGAAGCCTCCAATTTTATCTGATACTGTTGGGTGGATTGCTCTATTCGGCCGCGGTCGATGTTGAACAGCTCTTCGCCCTGGCCTTTCAAATCAAGGACCTTGTAGCCTCTGAGAAAACCGAACGTCCCGGGCATCTGGAACGTGCCCGAATATGGTATGGGCCAGCCGCTTGGAACCGATTCCGCCGGCGAATAAGAGCTGCGGATGACCGCGAGCTGGCCTTTGGCATCCTCACGGATTTCTTCAAGCTTATACGTAACATCTCTGGCCTTTCGCGTCACCATGGGGGTGGGTATCGACAGCTTGGACCTCCAGGTTTGCCCGGCTGACACTCCCTTGGTCGGCTTTTCGATGTTGGAAATTGAATCCCACAGAAACCACTGAGTCAGGATGAAATCACCGATCATGTCGGGGGCCTTCATCCTGCCCAATCGGGCGTCTTCCCAGAACGGTTTTTCGCCGATCTCCTGAATTAACGCATTTAGCTGCGAATAGTCCTCGATCTTGCCGCTCGGATTAACGGTGAAAGTGAATGTCTTGCCCGCAGCGTATTCGACGGCATCCTTCTGTCCGGCTCGGCTGGTTGGGCTTGTACTTCGCGTTACTTTGGCTGATTTACAGGTTGCCTTGATGGTGGTCAGGCCGTAGGGGTCCACCTCGACGGGCATATATGCAACGACCATTTCCATTGACTCAGAGGACTGATTGATCGTGCTCTTTGTCGATTTGGAGGCGGTCCCCGTTGGGTCCCAATTGATCTCTATGTCTCTGCTGGAGACGAACTTATATTGCAGCGTCTGACCCTGCTGGAAATCGACGGTCAACAAGGCCTTGCCTTGTGTGACGCGCTGTTTTTGCTCCTGCAGCGCCGTTTCTTCTCCGCCGGCCCCTTTGCATCCGGCAAAAACGGTCAGGCCAGCCAAAATCAGCAGTACGAACACCGTTTTCAATGTCACTCCTTTCGATTAAATTAAAAGACTTCTGCAAAACAGCAGGTCAGGCATACTTTGATCTGCAAACTCGAAACAATCGCGGCGGCAGAATCCTTATCTCGGCAAACTCAAGGCCCCACCACCGGCTCTAATCAATTTTCTCGATGCTGTAGAAACGAGTTGCCGCCATTCTCAGAGCAGCCGGTTGCCCGTCGTCCTTGGGCTGGGGATCGACAATAACCCACTCTACGCGAAGCTCGTCGAGACACTTTTTGACTTTGCCCGAGACCAAATCCAGCTCTAACAGCCCGGTATATGTTTCTGTGGTGTCAAACATTTTCTCAAAGGGATTCGTTGCCTGTCCCTTGTCGAGATCTTGGGCCATTGCCGCCGACGGGACGCCGCTCATCTCGACGACGGCAAGCTGCTGATCTGCTGTTTCTTTGATTTCCTTCAGTGTGTAGGTCTTTTCGTATGATTTCGATCCCATCATGTCGAAAGAAAACGTCTTGAGGCTGCTCCAGCCCTGCCCGGTGCTCAACTGGTCCTTATCCGCAGGCGGCAAAGCAGGAATCGTGTGACGCTGGCCAATTACGTCGGGCGACAGCAGCGCCAAAGCCGTCTTATTCGCGGATTCACTGCCCGCAACGGCCGCTCTGGCCTCATCGGCATCGACAATCTTCAACACTTGCCCCGTGGCGGACATCTGCACTAAATAGCGCTGCCCGATCAGCTTTTGCAGCGGGCTGTCTTTGTCCTGCTCTGCGGCGCTGTCGAAATTCAGAACGGCATTGTCCCTGACTCTGTAGACGTACTTCAGCGCCTCGATTTTAATTTCAGCAGTTGCGTTGCCATTCTCATCGACGCTCTGGATGGTCTGGCCAAAGGTCATTTCAGCTCGGCTGCCGGTGTGGCCGCCCTGAAAGCCGGTGGGCTTTTCCCCCGGCCCCTCCCACGTGACGCTCCTGTCGACCTCTTCTATCACTTTATAGGTGGTCAAGTCTTGCGGGCGGAATCTCAGCGCCAGCCTCACGGCAGGCTTTTGCTCTTTGGGCTCGACCTCAGTTGTAGCCGCCCGCTTCGCAGGCGCTGCCGCTTCCGCCGTCTTATCGACTTCATGCGGAGAGGTTACTTCGTGCCCGGGCGGTTTTTCTTCGGTTTCGACCTTGGGCTGGCTCGCTTCCCGGGCAACATCCCTGCAACTTGTCGCCAAGACAAGCAGACAAGCCGCAGTGCTCCACACTACGTAGCTGCGAATTCTACCTGGCGCCATCGTTCAGTTTCCTTGTAAGTTTTGCGTTTGTAAAAAATCCAAGCTCCAATTATACAATTTGTCAGTTCAAGAACAACTGATTTTTCTTTATTAACGATTAGTTACCGGCTAAACTTAAGTTTTGGGCTCTGGTATTACTTTCTATCTACACCGCTTTTGGAGAGACCGGACTATGAGAAGCGACACAGTAAAGAGGGGCTTCGAGCGTGCACCACACAGGGCTTTACTTCGTGCCTGCGGCCTCAGCGATGCCGACATCAACAAGCCGTTTGTCGGCATCGCCAACAGCTTCTGCGAAATCGTGCCCGGCCACGTCCACCTTAACCGGGTCGGCCGGGTGGTCAAGGAGGCTATCCGCCAGGCGGGCGGCACGGCGTTCGAGTTTAATACGATAGCGGTCTGCGACGGCGTCGCGATGGGCCACACGGGCATGAAATATTCTCTGCCCTCCCGTGAGATCGTCGCCGACTCGGTCGAGACTATGGCCCGGGCACACTGTTTCGACGGCCTGGTCTGCATCCCCAACTGCGACAAAATCACGCCCGGTATGCTGATGGCGGCGGTCCGGCTGAACATCCCCACAATTTTTGTATCGGGCGGGCCCATGAAGGCCGGCACGACAGAAGACGGGCGGACAGTTGACCTGATCAGCATCTTTGAGGGTGTCGCCGAATACAACGCCGGCAAAATTGACGAAGCCCAGCTAAAAGAGCTGGAACTAACAGGCTGTCCAACGTGCGGAAGCTGCTCAGGCATGTTCACCGCCAATTCGATGAACTGTCTCTGCGAGGCTATCGGCATGGCCCTACCCGGCAACGGGACCATCCTGGCCGTCGATCCGAAACGGCAGGACCTATACAAGGCCGCGGGCCGGCAGATCGTCAGTCTCATCGACAAGGACATCAAGCCGCTCGATATCGTCGGCGTCAAGTCCATGGACAATGCCCTGGCACTTGATATGGCGATGGGAGGCTCCACCAACACCGTTCTTCACACTCTGGCCATCGCCAGCGAGGCGGGCATCAAATACGATCTTGAGCGGATAAACACTATCTCAGCTAAGTGCCCCAACATCTGCAAGGTCTCGCCGTCCAGCAAAATTCATGTCGAGGACGTGGACGCGGCCGGCGGGATCAGTGCCATCCTGAACGAAATCAGCAAAGTCCCGAACCTTCTGAACCTTGACTGCTTCACCGTGACGGGCAAGACGCTGGGTGAGAATATCGCCGACGCGAAAATCAAGAACCCGCAAGTCATCCGTCCGCTTGACAAGGTGTACTCCAAGACCGGCGGGCTTGCCATTCTGAGGGGAAACCTCGCCCCCAACGGAGCGGTGGTCAAAACAGCGGGCGTATCAGAGGCCATGCTGGTACATACCGGCCCGGCCGTTATCTTTGAAAGCCAGGAAGAAGCCTGCGAAGGCATTTTAGCGGGCAAGGTAAAAAGAGGCGATGTGGTGGTGATTCGTTATGAAGGCCCCAAAGGCGGACCCGGCATGGTCGAAATGCTAAGTCCCACCAGTTACATTATGGGCGCAGGGTTAGGCGAATACGTTGCGCTGATTACTGATGGGCGTTTTTCCGGCGGGACAAGAGGCGCCTGCATCGGCCATATCAGCCCTG
>CAZPJZ010000273.1:0-4362 GCA_964586995.1 uncultured Pirellulales bacterium
GTCCTGATCGCGGTCTGCCGTTCTTCACGAGCTTTTGTGAACTGTTCCCTTAGCCTGGTCCTCTCTTGCTCGGACAGGTCTTGGGACGGCCTCAACTGTCCTTGGCTTTCCATGCCTGCCTTTAGCTTGGCCAGTTGCTCTTCAATGGCTTTGATCGCTTCCAGTTGCGCTTCACGCCCGAACATGGTGCCTCTGTCGCCGAATCTTTCGCGCATCTGTTCTCTAAGCTTTGCCCTTTCCTCCTCAGACATGTTCTGGAAGCGTTCGCGCATCTTGGCCCGTTCCTCTTCGGACATCTGCCCCATGCCTCGACGTTGTGCCGGAGCCTCCTGGGGTCGGCCAAACGCGGTCCAGACTACCGCCAGAACCGTCAAGGCCACGACCATTGGAATCAGGTAACTCTTCATGGTATAGTCCTCCCAAAAAAAGTAACTTGTACAATTCGGCCAACGCAGAACCTGAGCGTTTGCCCACATACACGTCTTTACTAACACAGACGCATACACGCGGGCTTTTATTGCGTCAAACCCAGAAATGTTCTACAGCCACCATGGCAGAGCGTGTCGGATTCTGCCGGATGAAAAGGTTCAAAGACTACTGAAAAGGCACTGCCGGGCAGAAAGCCGTCCCTTACAGCTTCGGTTTTCCGCCCAGTTGAGCCTGGCTGCTGCCAGTCCGGCCACGTACCTCAAGACGCCCCGCGGCAGTCTCCAATCGCGCGCCTGACTTGCCCAATAAAGGCCGAGATTTCAGCAAGCATTTTCTCTTTGTCTGCAAGATTTTGCTCGATCAGGTCCACTATCTTCGAGCCGATTATGACCCCATCCGCCCCGGCACGGGCGACCGCCTCGGCGTGCTCAGGCTTGCTAATCCCAAAACCAACGCAAATCGGCGCACGGGTAAGCTTTTTCAATTTGCTGATCAGCCCTTGGACCGTATCCGAGAGTTCTTCCCGGCTCCCGGTGACGCCTAACAACGAGACAGTGTAGACAAAGCCTGTCGTCTTGGAGGCAATCAGTTTCATCCTGTCCGGCTCGGTGTTCGGCGTGACCATAAAGACCGTATCCAGGCCGGCTGAAAGAGCAAGGCCGTGTATCTCGTCCGCATCGTCGATACTCAGGTCGGCAACCAGAACACTGTTGACTCCAGCTCGATGGAAATCCCGGAAAAATCTCTCTGTTCCGTACTGATAAATTAGGTTGTAGTACATCAGCAAGCCAATCGGGATGTCCTTGTAGTCTTTGACGTTGCGAACAAACTCCAGGGCCTTTGGCACCCTCATACCGCTTCGCAGCGCCCGGATGTCAGCCTTCTGGATTGTCGGCCCATCTGCTATCGGGTCGGAGAACGGTACGCCCAGCTCAAGAATGTCCGCCCCTGCATCAATAGCGGTCTTCACAATCGCAAGGCTTGTGTCAAAATCAGGGTCCCCAATCACGAAGAACGGCATCAGTGCCGCGGTTTTTAATTCCGCAAAAGTCTGTTTATATGTCTTCATAAGACCTGCCCCATTACGCCTTAGTTCTCATAAATCTTCCATGCAAGGAGTACCTGCAACAAACTCAGCTTCAATGCCAAGTCCTGTAAAGTAATTCACCACTGCCATACAAGCAAACTTCTCGGTTGAATAATGTGTGGCTCCCACCACGTTAATCCTGCTTTCCTTCGCGATTCGGTGAAACTCCATGTTTGGTTCGAAGGAGGGTATCGGCCTAGTGCATCCGGTCAAGAATGTGTTCACTCCTAATACAGATAATTCACGTGCCACGAAATCGATGCACCCTCCACCAGCAGCGACGGCAACTTTTCTTCTTTCAATAATCTCGTCGCCATATTGCCTTACCTTTATATCGTGACCAATGATAGTCTTAACATGTAATGCGAAATTCGCCACCTTCGTAAAACTCGTTTGGCAAATCACCCCGACTTTGCAGCCAAGATATTCACAAAACTCGCCATCAACAGACAAGTGCAATGCTTTTGCCAGATTGACAGATGTAGAGTAAGGTCCGTTGGTATCGAGTGGAATATGCAGGACGTAAAAGGATATACGTCTTTTTTGCAGTTCCTTCAGGTAGTTGGCCGGAATACTGTAAAAAGGGAAACCTTCTACGGTTGGGTCATAACCCATTGCATGATGTGAGAACAATAAAATGTCCTTTTCATTTCGCTCAAGGATTTTGTCGATGACGCTTATATCCGGAATAGTAGCGATGTAAACCTTCTGAATCTCATCCGTGTTGTCGAGCATAACTCCGACATATCTTTCTCTAAAAGCCTGGTTAATGAATTCGTTGAATTCAACAAAACTCCAATCGTCCTTATATTTATCAATCTCGAAATCTTTGGCTACTCTTTCATATAATACTTTGGCCTTCATGTTCAATCCGATATTTCACCCCTATATTTCACAGATGGTGCGCATCGTTAACGTTTTTGCAGCCCGCTGGTCTGCTAAAGCGCCCGATATTTCTCGACAATTCCAACGTCCTTGTCGCCTCGCCCGGAAAGATTCACGACGACGGTCGTATCCTTCGGCAATTTATCTTTCTGGCTGATAAGATAGGCGAGAGCGTGAGCAGGTTCCAGAGCGGGCAGTATCCCCTCGGTCTTGGTCAGCAACTCGAAGGCGTCCAGCACGTCATCATCTTCAGCAGCAACATACTCGGCTCTGCCCGTATCTTTCAAATAGCAGTGTTCCGGCCCAACGGCCGGATAATCCAGACCCGCACTTACCGACTCAGTTTCCTGCACCTGGCCCTGCTCATCCTGCAAAAGGTACGCCTTTGCCCCGTGCAGGATTCCGACCCGGCCGGCTACCAATGTCGCGGCGTGCAGGCCACTACTCAGGCTTCTACCTCCCGCTTCAATGCCAATCAGCTTGACATCTTTGTCATCCAGAAAACCTGAAAAAATGCCTATGGCGTTACTTCCGCCCCCGACACAGGCAACCACAATATCGGGCAACCTGCCCAACTGCTGGAGGCACTGCTGCCGGGATTCTTTTCCGATGCAGCTCTGAAAATGCCTCACTATTGTCGGATAAGGGTGCGGCCCACAGGCCGAGCCGAAAAGATAGAACGTATCCGTAACGTGAGCCGTCCAGTAGCGAAGGGCATCATTTATAGCGTCTTTCAGTGTGCCCGTGCCGCCCTCGATAGGGATGACCTCGGCGCCGCAGAGGTTCATTTTGTGCACGTTGACGCTCTGGCGCTCGATGTCGGTTACGCCCATGAAGATTTTCGTCTCCATGCCGAACAGCGCCCCGATCATCGCCGTGGCCAGGCCGTGCTGGCCGGCACCGGTTTCCGCGATGAGCTTGGTTTTACCCATGTATTTGGCCAAAAGACCCTGACCGAGCGTGTTATTGACCTTGTGAGCACCGCCGTGCAGAAGGTCTTCGCGTTTCAAGTACACCTGAAAGCCCACATATTCGCTGAATCGTTTTGCGTAATAAAGCGGGCTGGGCCTGCCTGCATAGTTCCTCAGAAGCTGCTGAAGCTCGGCTACAAATCGTTCATCCTGGTAAAAGCGATAAAACGCCTGCTCGAGATCCTCCAGCGCCGGAATCAGAACCTCCGGGACATAGAAGCCGCCGTAGTCGCCGAATCTACCCCTATATTGCATAGTTCGTTCCTCGCATCGAGCATTCTATTTTTCAACCTCTTAAATGCCTAATATTATCGAACAGTCTTTTCATTTTTTTATGGTCTTTTTTGCCTGGCCGAGCCTCGATGCCGCTGCACACGTCAATGCCGTATACGCCCAGCTTGACTGCTTCGGCGGCGTTTTCCGGATTGATCCCGCCGGCCAGAAAAACTCGCTTTGCGATGTGTCCTATGATGTTCCAGTCAAAGGTCAGTCCCGTACCGCCGTATTTCTGCGCGTCGAATGCGTCCAGCAGGATAGCATCGGTAAAATACTTCTCTGCCCTGTCGATGTCACTCTGACCCTTTACCCGTAGCGCCTTCATCGTCCTTACGTCGACCGAAGCCAGCGACTGACAGAACTCCGGGCTCTCATCGCCGTGCAACTGGACCCAGTTCAAGTGACATTGGCTAATCGCATCGCGGATTTCTTCCAGCGAACTGTTCACAAAAACACCGGCGACATCGACAAAAGCCGGCAGCTTGTTTATTATCCGCGCAGCTTCCTGCGGTGACACAAACCTTGGACTCTTCGGATAGAAGTTAAACCCCAACAAATCCGCGCCCATCTCCATTGCCGCCGCGGCATCCTCGTAGTTCGTAAGACCACAAATTTTGACTTTTACTATCAACATAAAAGCTAAAAGCTGAAAGATAAAAACTAAGAACGTATAACAGAACGAACCATGTTATTTACTCTTTGTCACTCCCGCGC